>NZ_JAGGLN010000001.1:300000-556226 GCF_017874455.1 Methanobacterium aggregans
AAGACACTGTTGTTCTCACCCTTGCCTGTGGAAAGTACAGGTTCAACCATTTAGATCTTGGAGATATCGAGGGTGTTCCAAGGCTCATTGATCTGGGTCAGTGTAACGATGCCGGTGTTGGTATCGAGATCGTTGCAGCACTGTCTGAGCTCTTCGGCATGGAAATTAATGATCTGCCCCTGACCTTTGTTCTGAGCTGGATGGAACAGAAGGCAGCAGCCATACTCTGGAGCCTCCTCTACCTGGGCATTAAGGACATGTACATCGGACCAATAATACCCGGATGGGTTAACGAAGATATACTCAATGTACTTGTTGAAAACTACAACCTCACACCAATAGGAAACCCAGAAGAAGACATCAAAAAAATACTAGGATAAAAAAAAGGGTTTATTCAACTCTTAAATCCTTATTTTTTTCTTTAATTTATTTTTTTAAATATTTTTAAAAAAGGGCAATTGGAGATATGTACTTTTTTTAAACAGAATTAAATACTCCTAAAAGGAAAAACTCCCTTTTCTTCATATTCTTTTTTAAGCCAGGCTTTTAGAATCGGTTCTGAAATAGTATAAACACCATTTTTCGATTCTGTTAAACCCAAATTTTGTAATTTATGTAGAGGTTTACTCAGGGAACCCGAAGTTATACTTAGTTTTTCTCCTATTTCCTTTCTTTTAAGGGGTTTATCAATAAGTGTTGTTAAAATATTTTGTTCATGCAGGGTTAACCTACTCCATTGATTTATTAAATGAACTGCAATTAGGGGTAATGTCCGTTTAAACTCACATTTTACCCTTTCATCATCTAATGGAATATCTTTTTGAAGTAATTTAGCAAATGTGTTCACATAAAAGGGTATTCCATTGGTGCATTTATAAAATCTTTCAAATCCACTATCTTCTAATTTTAAGGAGGGTAACTTTTCATTTAAATAATTCCTGACAGTTTCTTTGGTAAATGGGTATATCTCTACATTTAACATTCTTCCCCCAAAAGCACCATCGTTACCTGCTATTTTTTCAATAATGGAATCCCTGGAATTTATAGATCCAGAAAAAACATAAGCCACATTTTTTTGATTTTGGATTACACTCCTGAGAAACCATAAAAATGCATCCAATCTGCCGCCCAAATCTTTAAGTGCCTGAAACTCGTCAATGATCATAATTGATCCCTTTATATCCTTAGAATGATCTTCATAAACTGTCTGTGGCAAATTTAGAACAAATTTTGAGAGCTTTTTATAATCATCCTCTGATTGAGGTATGGGAAGAGGTATACCTCCAGCATCTACAATATCCCTTAATTCAAATTTTTTGGTTTTAAAAAATTTTGATACTTTTTTGAATACCGTAAAAAATTCTTTATTCTGACAAGCTTCCATCCAAGATCCATAAAAATGTTCCATTATACCTATTTCAGTTAATTCACCTTTTTGATAACCAGAAGTGGCAGATAAATCAACATAAGACGTTAAATAATCATTTTCAAGCTCTTTTTTTATTTTTTTAAGCAAAACAGTCTTTCCAACACCTCTAATTCCCACAATCATAATGGTGGGGGGAGATCCTTTAGAAGTTGTTTCTAAAAGACTTTTTATCAATGATATATCCCTTTCTCGATTGTAGAATTGTTCATCAGTCAGTTCTGCATCAGTTCCCCATGCTAAATCTTCCATACAATCACCATAATTTGTGTTCTTTTTTAGATTATGTATTTTAATTTGGATCATGGATCATATATATTTTGCTTTGCAATATGTATTTTAATTTGGATCATTGATTATATATATTCTAATTTGAGTTATATATTCTAATTTGGATTACTAATCATGTTTATTCTCATTGACAATGTGTATTCCAATTTGGATCATCAATTCTTATTTAATGTGGAATTATTTCATAAAGTTGCAAAATTTTTCTATAATCTATTCAGAAAGTTCCATATCCTATATAAAGGATTTGAATTTATTCCATTAAACTAAACTTAATAAAGATAAAAAAATTAATTAATAAGTAATGCGTTTAAAAAATAAAAAGCATTTAGATTTTATAAATGCAATCAGGCTTAATTTAGCTTCCCATATCTTATTAGATTACTTCACGTAATTCTATGATTTATATTCAATATAGAAAAACTATTATAATGCATAAAACAAACTGATTATCTAATAAGAATGGAGCTTATATTTTATATTTCTAATATTAACGGTGATACTGGATGATAAGTGTTGAAAACATTTCTAAAACTTATAAAATGGAAGATGGCAAAGAAATCAAAGCCCTGGATGATATAAGCCTCAAAGTGGATAAAGGGGAGATACTTGGGATAATAGGAATGAGCGGTTCTGGAAAAAGCACACTTCTGCGGATATTAAGAGGTGTGGAGCCCTTCGACAGTGGTGAAATCGTTATGGATGATTTTAAGGTTGCACATGATTCAACCTCATACTACTCAAGGAAGCTCCGCCACGCAACCGCGATACACCTCCAGAGATCCTTCGGCCTGTGGTCTGAAACAGCCATCCAGAATGTTATAAGAAAGCTGTACGGTACAAGATATGGTGATGAAGCACTGGCTGATTATGAATATGCCTACGAGGAATTTGGTGATGAAGCCATGGAAATCCTCAAAATTGTTGGATTGGATGAGAAGGCAAACCATTTTGCACCGGTTCTAAGTGGCGGTGAAAAACAGCGCCTTGTAATGGCAAGACAGCTTGCAAAAAAACCAAAGGTACTTCTTCTTGATGAACCAGCAACCATGTCATGTCCAAAAACCAAGCAGGAAATACTGGATGCAATAAAAAACATCAACAAAAAATTGGGTGTTACAGTCATACTGGTTTCACACCTTCCTGAAGTTCACAAATACCTATCAGACCGCCTGATACTCATGGAAGACGGTAAAATAAAGGATGAAGGATCTCCAGATGAAATAATAAAGGAATTTGTAAGTGAAATGGATGTACAGGAACCTCCAAGAGATCTTGCAACGGTAGGTGAACCTGTAATAAAAGTTGAAAATGTTGAGAGAAGATTCTTCCTTATAAAAGGTGGGGATGTCCTTCAAATTGAAAATATCAACTTTCAGGTGAAAGAAGGGGAAATAATATCACTTATAGGTCCAAGTGGGGCTGGAAAGACAGTTCTTCTCAGGATGATTGCTGGTATTGATACTCCAGATGCAGGAGAAGTTTTCTTCAAACTCAACAGTGAATGGGTGGATATGCACGAACCTGGAGTTATGAGAATGGGAGTAAGACGTAAAATGGGATTCATGCACCAGGAATTTTCCTTAACTCATTATGCAAGTATCAAAAGCCAAATAGCCTCAAGGTTGGGTATAAAAGGAGAAAATGTTGTTGGAGAAGCTAAGAAGAAGGCAATAGAACTTGAAATAAGTGATAAAGTGCTTGATATTCTTTACCAGTTAACTGATCTTCCAGAACACGAGGCCAAGTTCAGGCTTGAAAAAATAGGATTGTCTCCAGAGATACTTGAAGACTTGTTCCCAAGGTTCCCAGACAGTGAAGTTAAAAAATATGCAAAACCAGTGTTTAAGGCACTTGATTTACCCCTTGAAATTCTTGACAGAAAATCTTATGAGTTGTCAGGTGGTCAGAAGGTTAGAGCAACCCTTGCACTGATTTTAGCATCAAAACCAGATGTTTTAATACTTGACGAGCCATTCGGAGACCTTGATCCAATAACCCTCAGAACAGTTTCAAATTCACTTAAGAGAATAAACAAAGAATTTGATACCACCATACTGATGGTGAGCCACCATGTAGACTTCATTGAAGAGGTCACAACAAGAGCTATCATGATGGACGATGGAAACCTTATCATGAATGGCGATCCACACGAATTATGCGATGAATTTATAGTCAGATGCAAAGCAGATTACCTTAAGGATTTTGATGAACTGAAAAAACAGATGGCAGGTGTTTGAATATGGAATTTAATGATCTGGAAGTTGAACATGCCTACAGGGTGCTGGCACCAAGACCAACCATAATAGTAACAACAGCCAACTCCAGGGGAGAAGCCAATGCAGCACCATTCTCATTTACAATGCCGGTTTCAGTGAAACCACCACTTGTTGCATTTGCATCGGTACCAAGCCACCACACCTACAAAAACATAGAAGAAACACAGGAATTTGTTGTGAACATCCCAAATGAAGAAATACTTGAAAAACTATGGATAACAGGTGAAAAATTTCCATATGGGGTTAATGAAATAGAAGAATCAGGTTTATCCCAGATGGAGTCCTTAAGGGTTTCAGTTCCAAAGATAGCTGAATGCATTGCACACATGGAATGCAAAGTTCACTGGATCAAAGATTCAGGGGACCACAAACTAGTAGTTGGCGAAGTGGTGTATGCTGATGCAACTTCAGATGCCCTTAAAGAGGGACTTCTTGATGTTGAGAAGATGAAACCCGTACTCCACCTTGGTGGTGTAAACTTCGTTGTGGGAGATCATCTAAGAAAAGTTGAATAAGAGGGGTGATTTTTGATGTTTAAAAATATAATGCTTCCAACGGATGGTTCAAAATTTGCAGAAAAAGCAGCAGACATTGCAATAGAAATGGCAAAAAAATTAGATGCCAGAGTCACAGCAGTCCATGTAATAGATGACAAACTCATATACCCCTTTGAAGTCCTGGAAGAAGAAGGGAAAACCGTACTGAACCATGTTCAGGAAAAGGGAAAGGAAAATGGGGTTCCGGTTGATGAGATACTGATAGTTGGAAGCCCAACACGCGACATGGAGAAGATCGTTGAAAAGGCAGGTGCAGACATCATTATAATTGGCACCCATGGAAAAACTGGCCTTGAAAAACTTTTAATGGGCAGTGTTGCTGAAAACACCCTGAAAACCGTTAAAGTTCCAGTTTTAATCGTGAAATAAGTCTAAAATAATCCTCAACGTATCTAATTTTTTAATTTTTCCCTTTTTTTATAGCATCATTATGGTTTTATAGGAAATGGTTTATTATGAGGCTGTGGAGTTTACACCCAAAGTACCTGGACTCCAAGGGAATTGTTGCCCTTTGGAGAGAAGGATTACTTGCAAGAGCCGTGCTTATGGGTAAAACAATGGGTTACAGGAACCATCCTCAGCTTCAGAGGTTCAAAATCCAGGATGAACCTTTAGTTGCGATTGACACCTACCTTTACCATGTTTATTTAGAATCACAAAAGAGGGGTTACAGCTTCAAAAGGGATAAAATTGGGAATAAATTCATGGAAAACCAGATCCATGTAACCCTTGGACAGATGGAATATGAATTTAACCACCTCAAGGAGAAGCTGAAGCTGAGAAACGTTTCAATGCACAGAAAACTTCAAGAGCTTGATGAATTAGTTCCAAATCCTGTTTTTAAAGTTGTTGAGGGTGGAGTGGAAGATTGGGAAGTTATTAAATGATCTTTTTTATAAAAAATATGGAAAATATATGGTACTCCTAATTTGTGATATCCATAAATTGATTGAAACAAAGGTTTGTATATTCGTTTTTGAAAAGATTCTTATGGTAGATTGATGAAATAATTATTAAAAATAACAACTTCCTTAAACTTTATTTAAAAATTAAAAACTTGAGGAGTGGTTTAAATGAAAAGATACAAGTGCAAAGCCTGTGGATATATATACGACCCTAAAGTTGGAGAACCCAGAACCAATACAGAGCCAGGAACACCATTTGAAGAGCTGCCAAGCAACTGGCACTGTCCACAATGTGGAGCTGGAATTAACAGGTTCATACCAATAGACTGAAGTGATATCCTTACAAAAAAACCTTTTTGTCTTTAAAAACATCATAGAAAAATAGAGAAACCTTTTAAATAGGATGTAACCATAGAATTAAACGAAATTTTTAACATTTGAATTTGTAGTTAAATTGCTTTAATGTGAAAGGAGGATGTTAAATGAAAAAATTCATATGCACAACCTGTGGATACGTATACAACCCCGAAGAAGGAGACCCAAACGCGGATATTGAGCCAGGAACAGCCTTTGAAGATCTACCAGATGACTGGTGCTGTCCACTCTGCGGAGTTGGAAAGGAAATGTTCCAGGAAATGGACTAAAAAAGGGATCAAACCTTACTTTATTTTTTAAATGTAATTTAAATACATATGGGGGTATTTTAATGGAAGAAAAAATGCAGGATGCCCTGAACAGCCAGTTAAATGCAGAGCTTTACTCATCATATCTGTACCTGTCCATGGCAGCATATTTTGAATCAAAGGACATGGCAGGTTTTGCAAACTGGATGAGGGTTCAGGCACAGGAAGAACTTGCACATGCAATGAAATTCTATGATTATCTCGCACAGAGGGGAGGTAAAATTATGCTTACCCAGATAAGTACGCCTCCAACAGAATGGGAATCAGATATTGCAGTTTTTGTGCACGTTTACGAACATGAGCAGATGGTAACAGGTCTCATAAACAAACTCGTGGATCTTGCACTTTCCCTGTCCGATCATGCAACAAACAACTTCCTGCAGTGGTTCGTGGCAGAGCAGGTTGAAGAAGAAGAATCTGCAAGTGGAGTACTTCAAAAACTCAAATTGATGGGAGATGCTCCCGGTGGAATATTCATGCTTGACAGTGAACTTGCAAAAAGGGTTTACAATCCTCCAGCAAGAACAGCATGAATCCCAGGTTGCAGATTTTTAATCAAGGAATACACCTGTTTTTTAATTTTTTTATCTGATCCATATCTCTTTTTTTAAGAAATCCTTTTTTCATGGAAATCCTTTTTAAGAACTGATTCAATACTTTTGAATGAAAAAAGAAAATTTAAAACTACTTAAAAACGTTAAAAGGAATTTTTTTCATTTTAAATATTATTATTAAATTGATCACTTTTCATTTTAACACCATCCCTATTTTTAAGGCTTAATTTACATTTTAATGGATAAAATGTCCTTTTCAGATTAAAATTGAAATTAATAATAAATAGAATTAATAAAGATAAGTATTCTAATATTAAATATGAAGGAATGGGGGTTTAAAAAATGGGTGAAAAGGTGTACGAATTAAGGCGTATTAAAAAGGAAGGTAAAGGAATGCCCCTTATAGGGGATGAATTTCCTAAAATGGAGGTTAAAACAACCCAGGGCATGATGAAGCTGCCCAAGGTATTTAAGGGGAAGTGGTTCGTTCTATTCAGCCACCCTGCAGATTTCACTCCAGTCTGTACAACTGAATTCATTGCATTTCAGAAGAGGTATGAGAAGTTCAGAGAACTTAACTGTGAACTTATAGGCTTGAGCGTTGACCAGGTTTTCTCACACCTCAAATGGATAGAGTGGATGCAGGAAAATTTGGACACAGAAATAGAGTTTCCTGTAATAGCAGATACTGGAGAAGTAGCTCACACCCTTGGATTAATACATCCTGCCAAGGCAACAAATACTGTTAGAGCAGTGTTCATAGTGGACCCTGAAGGAATAATAAGGGCAATACTTTATTATCCCCAGGAACTTGGACGTAACATGGATGAAATACTCAGAATGGTGGAAGGACTGCACAAGGTTGATCATGAGGGGGTTGCAGTCCCTGCAAACTGGCCTGAAAATGAGTTGATTGGTAAGGGAACAATAATTCCACCACCAAATGATGTTGAAACAGCCAAAACACGGAAAGAAAAATATAAATGCTTTGACTGGTGGCTCTGTTACAGAGAGGAATGAACTGGTTGAATGGACATATTGAATGGATTATTGATTATGAACTAAATGATCGATGTGACTATTTGAGTAAAGGCAAGGAAATTGGGATGTTGAATAAAAACTGAATAAAAAATATGTTTTTTTTTATGTAAATAGGAGGTTTGTATTAATGGAAAAAAAATTTTATGAACTACCTGAACTTCCCTATGGATACAAAGATCTGGAACCCTACATATCAGAGGAACAGCTGAAAATACATCATGACAAGCATCATCAGGCCTATGTGGACGGTGCAAATGCACTGTTGAAAAAATTTGATGAACGTGGTGCAGGTGAAGAATTCGATCTCAAGGCAGTTTCCAAGGAACTATCCTTTCATGTTGGAGGTTTCACACTTCACAAACTCTTCTGGGCCAACATGGGGCCTGCAGAAAAATGTGGGGGCGAACCAACAGGGTTGATAGCAGAATACATAGAAAAAGACTTTGGAAGCTTTGAAAGATTTAAAAAAGAATTCACTCAGACCGCAGTTAGCACTGAAGGTTCAGGATGGGTTGCATTAACCCTCTGCAGAGGTACAGACAGGATATTCATAATGCAGATAGAGAAGCACAACGTCAACGCAGTTCCAGGCTTCAGGTTGATGATGGTACTGGATGTCTGGGAGCATGCATACTACCTTGACTACCAGAACAGAAGACCCGAATTTGTGGAAGCATTCTGGAACCTTGTAAATTGGGATGAGGTAAACAGGAGAATGAAGGTCTGGCTGGACTCACCCCTTTAAATAGTTCCAGTTCCCAAATTTTTTATTTTTTAAAAATCTTTAGTTTTAAAACTTTTTAAAAATCTTTCATTTTTTAAAGCTAATCTTAAACATTTCCTCCTATAATTAACCAATGGCCTGGAAGCGAATTTTACCGGCCCCACAATTTGGGCAGTGCCAGTCATCGGGTAGATCCTCAAAAGAAACGCCTGGATCAGTTTTGGTTCTAGGTTCACCAATTTCAGGGTCGTATATGTACCCACATACCTTACATTTGTACCTTTTCATATTATTCCCCCAGTATCTAATGAAAATTCAGATTCTACTTTGAATATCTCCTTTTTTTAATAATGAATGGAATATAATGAAATTTTAATTCAAATCAAAACTATGAATGGTTCTTCACATAATTATATGAACCTTTTAATTATTAGAATTAATCAATTGAAACAAATTATTTTAACAGATTCAATTTCAGCGTAAGGTATAAGTTTAGTTTTCATAAACCTAATTACTGGATAAAAATTTAATTTAATGATAAGTTTATTGAAAATATTTAATTGAAAGCAGGAGATGGACATGATCTGGAATAGTGAAGCAGAATGTATGTCTGCAGAGGATACAAGAGAACTGCAGCTTAAACGATTACAGGAAGTTGTTAAGAGGGCCTATGAAAATGTTCCCTACTACCAAAAAAGATTTTCTGATGTTAATGTATATCCAGAGGATATTGAAACCTTAGATGATATAGAAAAACTTCCATTTACAACAAAAACAGATTTAAGGGATGCATATCCATTTGGAATGTTTGCGGTTTCACAGGATGAAATAGTTGAGGTTCACACAACATCTGGAACCACAGGAAAACCAACTGTATCAGGGTACACTCGAAAGGACCTGGATATCTGGGGAGAGGTCATGGCAAGGGCACTGACAATGACAGGTGTCAAAAAAAGTGACAGGGTTCAGAACAGCTATGGATACGGACTTTTCACAGGGGGTATGGGAGCTCATTACGGCGGACAGAAGATAGGAGCCACTGTCATACCAATATCTGCTGGAAACACAAGAAGACAGCTTGAAATAATGCAGGACTTTGAAACAACAGTTTTAACATGCACACCTTCCTACGCACTCTACCTTGCAGAGGTTGCAGAAAATGAGGGCATAGACACGGAGAAACTCAAACTCAAGGCTGGTTGCTTTGGAGCAGAGATGTGGACCGAAGAAATGCGCAAAGAAATTGAAAAAAGACTTCACATACGCGCCCAGAACGTCTACGGATTAACTGAAATTATGGGTCCAGGTGTTGCAATGGAATGCGAAGTCCAGGAAGGACTCCACATCTTTGAAGACCATTTCTACCCTGAAGTTATGGATCCTGATACACTGAAACCTGTTCCTGATGGTGAGAAAGGTGAACTCGTTCTCACAACACTTACAAGGGAAGGAATGCCAGTTATAAGGTTCCGTACAAGGGACATAACAGCCCTCAGAAGGGGAAAATGTGCATGTGGAAGGTCGCAGGTAAAAATGGACAGAATAACAGGCCGTTCAGATGACATGCTTAAGGTCAGAGGAGTTATAGTGTTCCCATACCAGATAGAGAAGGCCCTACTGAAAATCGATGGACTTGAACCCCACTACCAGATCATAGTCACAAGACCAGAACAGCTGGACGAACTTGAGGTACAGGTTGAAGCATCACCAGCACTCTTTTCTGATGAAGTGAAACATATAGAAGAAGTTAAACGTAACATTGAAAATATAGTACACAGTGAAATTGGTTTAAGGGTCACAGTAAACCTTGTTGAGCCAAGAACACTCCCTAGAAGTGAAGGGAAAGCTGTGAGGGTCATTGATAAACGTAAATTTTAATTCAAAAATAAGGGTTTTATAATTTTACATGAGCTCTAAATGAAATCATGTAAACTATTCGGAACCCATTAAAATTTTGTATTTTTGAAACGAAAGGAAAATAATGCAAATATCAAGAAAAGGGGAATTGAAATGAAGTTGAAACAAATATCCGTATTTCTGGAGAACAGAAAAGGAAGGCTGCAGAAAGCATTGAACATAATTTCCAATGCTAAAATCAATATAAGGGCTCTTTCAATAGCAGACACATCTGAATTTGGTATTTTAAGAATGATTGTTCCTGAACCAGATAAAGCCCAGAAGATACTTGAAGAAAATGATTTTGTTGTTAAGGTGAACGATGTCATTGCTGTAGGTGTTCCAGACAAACCAGGCGGACTTGATGGTATTCTTGAGGTTTTAAATAAAGCAGATGTAAATGTGGAGTACTTATATGCCTTTGTTGAGAAAAAATGTGAAAATGCCATTGTTGTCATTAGAACAGAGGACATCGATACAGGTATAAAGGTACTTAAAGATGGTGGAGTGGCAATGCTCTCACCAGAAGAAGTCTACACCCTTTAAAAACTTCTTTTATCTAATTGTAAATCATAAATTTCATTTTTTTTTGTTTAAGGGTCACAACACTGGTGTGGGAATTTTTCAAGGTAAATTAAAACTTGTTTATCAGCCCTGTTTATCAATTATGTTTTGTATATCCTCTGAAATTATCTGGCTATCTTCATCCACAGGTATTAAACTTATTTCATCCGCTGATTTTATTCCAACATCCAGTTCTGCTGCCCTTCGTATCTGTTCAAGTTCAAATATAGGGCCCTTTGAGACTTCTTTCGTGGTCCCATAGTACCGTAAAATTGCAACTGCCACAGCATCAACTGCCACCCTATCAGTACCCGCCAGAAGAAGATTTGAGTTTTATTTTAAAGATTTACATTAAAAAGAATTTGAAGATCTAATAATAACCTTAAAAAATGTGAAAATAATTCAGATCATTTCAAGGTACTTCCTCTTAATTTCATCAAACTCTTCCTGGGTTATGGCACCAATATCCAGAAGTTCCTTGGCCTTTTTTATTTTCTCAACTGGATCAACTTCTACATGTTCATCAGGGGCCTTTTCAGGGGTTTCTGGTTTAAGAATCTCCTCTTGGGGTTCAGTTTTAACTGAAACACTTTCAGTGGGCACTTCTTCAACAGCTGCTTCAGTTTCCTTGTAAGATTCCATTTCCTTTTCAGAAGTTTCAGGTTCATCTGCATCTTCAAGCTTTTCAAGAAGTGATCCTTCACTTTTCCTGGACTCTACTTTTTCTTCAAGTTCTTCAGAAGGTTTCACTGTCACTGGAACCTCTTCACCTTCATCTGGGGCAGACACTGTGACCTCTTCACCTACCACTGGTTCTGATTCAAATTTTTTACCACAAACAACACAGAACTTGGCTGTTTTAAGATTTTTAGATTTACACGAAGGACATAACTTAAAATCGGAGTCTATAGATTTTATTTGAGGTTTTTCCTTCTCTGGGGTTTTGATCTCATCTAATGGTTTTCCACATCCAACACAGAACTTGGCTCCCTCAGGATTTTCTGTCTGGCATGAACTGCAAATTTTAAACTTCAATCCAGCATCACTTTTAATTGGCTTTCCACTTCTTTTTGCATCGAGCATTCGTTTTATTTCTTCATTTGAAACCATAAAAACCACCTAAACTATCCATATTTTTTTAAAAATTTAATATTAAACATATACATCCAACAGTAAACCCAATCCCTTTTTAGTAAACTCCATAATTCCATTTTAAATCCATTGAACATGGGCCATGGAGTAATTTAAACTGATTTAAGATTGAATTGTACTGGATCCTCAAATTTCCACATCTGATTGAGGGTACCTCTGCTTCCATGCCTTATACTTTCCTTTACAAATTTACCAGCAAACTTTATTGATGATCCAGTGTCCCAACCCTTTGAAAGCATTGCTGTAACTGCAGATGAATAGGTGCAGCCACTGCCATGGGTATTGTCACTCTCCAATAGTTCCCCCTCAAAAACCTGAATGGAAGAATTGTAAAAGATATCTGAGCCCTTAAGGTGACCTCCAGTTACAACAACTTTATCACAGTACTTACCTATCTCAAGTGCAGCTTCAACTGCATCTTCTTCATTCTCTATCTTCATGCCTGAAAGTATCTCTGCCTCGTGGATGTTGGGTGTTGTGAGTACTGCAAGGGGTAAAAGATCTTTTTTAAGGGATTCTGCAAAGTCTTTTTTGGATAAAGATCCTCCAGAACCTGCAACCATGACAGGGTCAACCACGAGTTTCAGTTTATATTCCTGAACCTTTGATGCAATGGTTTTCACTATCTCTGGGGAGTAAAGCATTCCTGTTTTAGCGTAGCCTATATCTTCCCCTTCAAGAACTGTGTCCATCTGTTTTTCAATAAATTCAGTGTCAACTGGGAGTAATCCTGCAACATCATGAACGTTCTGTGCAGTTAGGGCTGTTATAACTGCTGTACCATAAACTCCAAGGCTTTCAAAGGTTTTAATGTCATTTAAGATTCCAGCCCCTCCAGAGGGATCGAATCCTGCTATTGTCATGGCAATGGTTCTTTTATCCATCTTTCAAGCTCCTTTTAACATGGAGTCTTTCAGAGCCATGATTGGACTTCACGTAGAGACCTAAGTTTTTTAAGAATTTTTTGGCCGCTGTTCCAGAGCCATGTATCATGATCTCCCCAAGGTCCTCTGCTGTGTTAACATCCAGGGACATGTAAAAGGAATCGTAGATTCCATAGGACATTCCATGGGATTTGGCTTCGTTGATATGTTCAAAGAAGCTGCACTCCCCAAATTTCATTTCAATTCCCTTTGATGGACAGAGAAGTGCATTGGTTCCCCCGCCCTTAGCAGGTGCTATCACCATATCAAAGGTTTCACCCATCTTAAGAAGTGCCTGCACATGTCCCGGTTTTATGAGTGGAACATCGGAGGGTACAACAATCACGTTACTGCAGCGGCTGCAGCACCAGGCCATGGCCTGCATCAGGGCACCGTTTAAATCAGTTGCACCCTCTTCTTCAAGGGATACAACCCCCATATCTTTAACGAATTTCAGAACATCATTATCTGAGCTTATAACAACAACTTCTCTAACAACATCCTTTAAAACAGTGATAACATCATTTAACATTGCTTTTAAAAGATTTTGACGTTCTAATTCTGTTAAAGTAGGTGATAAACGTGTTTTTGCATCTGAAAATTTGGATACTGGTACTATTGCAAAGGTTTTGCTTTTATCTATCTTCATATCAATGAACCCTTGGTTTTATCTTTTTAAAGTTTGTTTAATCTGAATTTGGCACATGAGGGGGCATCATGAGAAATTTCTTCCCAATTTTTTGATGCATCTAATATTTTTTTTAAACAGGACTGTTAAGAAACACTACTCATGGAACCATTAATTTGGAAAATTCCAGCAGATGATTGTTTTCCATTAAATTCCAGTTAAATTTTTTACCCAATCATTGAAATTGTTCCACATATCTGAAAGACTGGATGAAGAGCTGGATGTTGTGGTCTGGTTCAGAGTTGCTATTTCATCCTGTGTCACACCAAACTGTGCCATAACCTCAGATTTAGCTGTATCAGCGTCTTCTTTAAGTTTTGAGAATCTTATGTTCTGTTTGTTTGCAAGTGCAACTGGTTCTCCAGTGTATATATTCAGATCTCCACCAGAAAATATCGTCCATATCTTGAGCTGAGCATCTGTAGCATTTTGAACATCAGATGGATTTGAATTATCCACAATTTCTTTAATGGCATCTGAAGCAGTTCCTGCACTTTCAAGTTTCATTCCGCTGTAAGCTCTTTGAGCTGGTTCAAAGCAGTAAGCTTTGATATTTGCAGTTGACTGGGCTGTTACTTGCTTATCTTCTGCAGTTACTAAATCCTGTGAATCATTACTTTTTAATAGTTCGCCTTTTTCAATTTTTAACGTGTTTTTACCATTGTTTTGCACTTTAACCACATGTGGAACTGTTCCTGCAGATGTACTTTGAATTATGACCACATCACCTTGATCGTATGCCTGATCCAGGCTTATCCCTTCTATTTCTCCTGTTCCAGAGTAGCTCATAACTCCGAAGACTGCTGCAAATATAACAATTATGGATACAAGAAGAATTACCCTGAAATTCATGAGTTACCCCCGTTCAATATCTTTTTATATCTTTATTCCTTTTTTTTTAAATGAAGGCATAATTCAAAGGATATATTAATTCAAATGAATCAATTTATTCATTTAAAAGGTTTAATAGGTTTTTGCCATAAGGGCAATGTGTTTTGCAGGTTTACCACAGTTCATGCACACTTCATCTGCTTCAGATTCACTTTGAATTCCAAGTATGTCAACGTTGACCTTTTCCTCCAGATCCTTACCACATGTTTCATCCCCACACCATCCAAAGGAAATGATCCCACCATGCTCTTCCAGGGTCTTTGAGACTTCATCAATGTTTTCAACGGCTCTGATCTTATCTTCAAAGGAGTTCCAGGCTTTTTTGTTCATATTTATATTTATTTTTTCCATCAAAGCATTTATATCCATTATGAAACTTTCTGGATTGAAATCCATGAACTCCTTTTCACCGTTGTCACGTCTAACAGTTACAACCTTTTTATTTGCAATATCCCTTGGACCAACCTCTAACCTAAGGGGTACTCCCCTCATTTCCCACTCGTAGTACTTCTTACCAGCTCTTATATCCCTGTCATCGAAGTGAACCCTGAATCCTTCATTTCTAAGTTTTTCCTCAAGGTTTTTGCAGAAATCAAGAACTTCTTCTCCTCCCTTCTTGAATATGATTGGAACTACCACGATCTGGTAGGGTGCAACTGCAGGTGGGAGGCACAATCCTCCCTCATCTCCATGTATGCCTATGGTTGATGCTATGACCCTGTCTGAAAGTCCATAGCATGTCTGGTAAACATATTCATGTTCTCCTTCAAGGGTTTCATAGGTGATATCAAATGTTTTTGCAAAGGTCTGGCCCAGATTGTGTACCGTTGCAATCTGCAGGGTTTTACCATCTGGAAGCAGTGTATCAAAGGCCATTGTGTAATCTGCACCTGGAAACTTATCCCACTCTGGTCTCTTACTTATGGTGTATGGAATTCCAAGTGCATTGAAGAAGGTTCTGTATATCTCAAGGGCCCTTTCAACCTGCATATCTGCCTCTTCTTTGGTTGCATGTATTGTGTGGGCTTCCTTGAAGGTTGTGATTTCCCTTACCCTGATTAAAGGTCGTGTATGTTTGGTTTCATAACGGAAGGTGTTCACCACCTGGTAGAACTTCATTGGAAGGTCTGTGTGTGAGCGCACCCAGAGGGAGAACATGGGATACATTGCAGTCTCACTGGTTGGTCGCAGTGCAAGTTTTTTGTTGAGTTCGGTGAGTCCACCGTGTGTTACCCAGTAAACTTCGCTTTCAAACCCTTTAACATGTATAGCTTCCTTCGCAAGTTCGTCTTCAGGTATTAAAAGTGGAAATAGTACTTCCTCATGATCCTCATCCAGTATCTCTTTAAGAATGTTAAGGGTGTATTTTCTTATTTTAAAGCCCTGAGGCAACCATACATGCATTCCCTTTATTGGATATCGTGTGTCAATTATTTCTGCTTCTTCTAGGATGTTGTGAAACCATTCGCTGAATTCTGTCATTTATTCACCATGTTGTTTATTGGACTGCCGGTGTTCATATCGTACCCATGAAGATTCGATCTGCAATCCCCTATGAAATCTGTAATTAGAAATTTTTTTTTTAGATAAAATCCTTTGGAGTTTTGACTCCTGAACTTAATATCAAAATCTTGTTTAGAACTATTTAGGAGTTCTTTGTATTTCATTGTTTTTTATTATACCTTTGAATTTTTAGTATTTATTTTTTGAATAATAAATTTTTGGAATAAAAACTCCCAGAAACTATGAATAAATCTCGGAACTATGAAAAAAAGTTAGAATCAGATGTTTTTAGATAGATTTTTTTTAGATTGATTCATTTTATTCAAGGTAACACTCATTTTTCAGTAGTGGCTCTTTTTACATATAATTCACATCATAAAATTAGGTTTTCAAAGAACATGGCTTGAAATAAAAATTAAATCAAAAATTATTTTTATCCTTGTGTTAAAAATATTATAAAGAAAAAAGAAGTTTTAAAACTTATTTCTGAATAAGATAACTCTGAATAAATATATCAAGCAATTGAATGGAATTTGTATAGTGTAACCAATAAAAATATTTGAATAGATGCATTTTTTTAAGAATTTAAAATGAAGGGATGATAAAATGGATTTTAGAAAGATTCAGCTTCCAAGGGAAATCCACGCAGGAGCTGGGGTTATAACAGAAACAGGTGCTATTTGTAAGGATCTGAAGGTTGAAGGTAAAGCACTGGTTGTAACAGGACCCAGAACCATAAAAGTTGCAGGGGAAAAGGCAATTGAAAGTCTTCAAAGTGAAGGTTTTGATGTGGAATGTGTTACAATTGACACTGCATCCAAGGATTCAGTTCTGGAGGTTCAGGATGCTATGGATGATGTTTCAATAGTTCTGGGTGTTGGGGGAGGCAAGGTTATAGACACTGCAAAACTTGCATCCACCAGATCAGAACTGCACTTCATAAGTGTGCCAACTGCAGCATCCCATGATGGAATAGCATCACCAAGGGCTTCAATAAAGAATGAGGGGGGAAGCGTGTCATTGAAGGCAAAACCTCCAATAGGGGTCATTGCAGATACAAAGATAATAAGTCAGGCACCCTTCAGGCTCCTTGCAGCAGGATGCGGAGATATAATCTCAAACCACACATCCATACTGGACTGGAAACTGTCCTACAGACTTCTCAATGAATATTTCAGTGACTCTGCAGCAGCACTCTCACTTATGACTGCAGAGATGACCACAAAATCAGCAGATGCCATTAAAGAAGGCCTTACAGAAAGTGCTGGGCTGGTTGTGAAGGCTTTGATAAGCAGTGGTATTGCAATAAGCATAGCTGGTACAAGCAGACCTGCAAGCGGTTCTGAGCATAAATTCAGTCATGCCCTGGATATTGTTGCACCGAAACCTGCACTCCACGGTGAACAGTGTGGTGTTGGAACCATAATGATGATGTACCTCCACGGTGGGGACTGGAAATTTATAAGGGACACTTTAAAAACCATCAAAGCACCAACAACTGCAAAGGAAATGGGAATAAAACCAGAGTTCATTATTGAAGCTCTTACAAAGGCACACACAATTCGGAAAGAACGATACACAATACTGGGAGACCGTGGTCTTACAAGGGAATCTGCAGAAACACTTGCAACCACAACTGGAGTTATTTAACTTCAATCATCTTATTTTTTGATCATTTCAATCACATGAACTTTTTTTTGATGTTTTTGGAATCAGGAGGGATTTTTTTCTTTGTAAAAATTATGGATTTCTTCTTTTGAATCATATCAATTTAAAATAGTGCTTTTTTTAAATATGGCTCAAGTAACCTAGATTTATATAATCTTATGGATATAATAATTTCAATGTAGTTTGATTCACTTTAAATACATCATAATATTTAACAAATTAATATGAATAATTGGGAGTTGTCCCAGGAATGATGATAACATGATAACACTCATTGGAAAAAATCTTGCAAATAAAGGACTTAAATTCATGCATTACGGAGCTTCTTCTCAATGTGAAAGGTGCAGATTTAAAGGCACATGCATAGACGCCCTTGAAAGCGGGCGAATGTACATAATAAAGGATGTTAAAGATGCAGAACAACCATGCTTTGTACATGAAGGTGGAAAGGTTAAGGTTGTTGAGGTTGATAAAGCCTACATAAAAACAGCAGTAGACTCTAAAAAAGCTTTTGAAGGCTCTAAATTAGTTTTTAACCCGCCAGAATGTGATGAAGAATGTTCCATGAGAGACCTGTGCTTTCCAGAGGGACTCTACATAGAAGATAAATGTAAAATAGTCAAAAAGGTTGGAAAAGTAAGGGATAAATGTGCAAAGGGATACGATCTCACAACGGTACTATTAAGATACTGAAGTTTACATTTTACCCTCAAAAAAACATGGTTATTACAAAGTAGAGTAAGATCATTCAATAAAAACTAAATAAAAAAAAGAGATTTAAAGAAGCTAAAATTTGTTAAAATATAACATTGATGAATTGCATTACAATTAAAGAGGAATTATTTATGGAACTTAAAAAACAGGTTGGATACGAAGCTGCAAAGCTTGTTAAGGACGGGGATATTGTTGGACTTGGAACTGGATCCACAACCCTTCACTTCATTGAAAGACTTGGAGAGCGGGTGAAAACAGAGGAACTTGACATAATGGGAGTTCCAACATCCTATCAATCCTTCTTCCTTGCAAGGGACCTTGGAATCAAAATAACAACCCTAGAAGAGAATGACGTTGACATAGCAGTTGATGGTGCAGATGAAGTTGATCCAGACTTGAACCTGATAAAGGGGGGCGGTGCAGCCCACACACTTGAAAAGATAGTTGATTCTTCAGCAGAAAGGTTCGTTGTTGTTGTGGATGAATCAAAACTCGTTGAAAAACTTGGAAAAATGCCCATACCCCTTGAGGTAATGCCCGCAGCTTACAGAGTTGTTTCAAACCGTTTAAGAGATATGGGTGGTGTACCATCAATCAGAATGGCTGAGAGAAAGGACGGCCCTGTTATAACCGATAACAACAACTTCCTCCTTGAAGTTGCCTTCAATGAAATATCAGACCCAAAATTCCTTGAAAAAGAATTAAATTCCATCCCTGGAGTTATTGAGAATGGAATTTTCTCAGGATACGTTGATGAAGTGCTTGTAGGCACACAGGAAGGGGTTAAGGTTTTGAAAAAAGGTTAATGTTGAATAGATCCTTGAATTGAATTGTAATCTGGATAAAAACATTAAAGATTAACTGAAAATCCCATAATATTTCCTTTTTTTATATGAACTCCATTACTTACTTATAAATGCTTTTTTTATGCGAAATTTCTAAAACTTTTTTTAAATCTATTTTTTTCATTGAATTGGGCTTACCCTAAAAATATCTAAAAATTAAAATATTATTCACTACATAAATAGTTAGTATGATCACCATCAAAAGAGCCTACTTACCTCCAGAAGAAGAAGATGGTTTCAGAGTTTTGGTGGACAGAATATGGTCCAGGGGTGTGTCCAAGGAGGATATAAAGTTAGATTTTTGGATGAAGAACGTAGCCCCCAGCAACGAACTGAGAAAGTGGTTTGCCCATGACCCTGAGAGATGGTTGGAGTTCAAGACCAGATATCTGGATGAACTTAAGGATAAAAAAGAATTAATTGCACACTTGAAGATCATAGAAAAGTTTAACAAGACTCTGACTCTTGTGTACTCTGCTCAGATGAAAAACACAACAACGCAGTGGTTTTAATGGAATTACTTAAGAGACAACCAATGGTTGTTAAAACAGATATTTCAAGAATTCATGGTTAATTAAGAAAGCTCTTAAATCAAGTTTCTTAAGCAATACAAACTTAAAAATCGTAAAAAATGAAGGTTAATAGAATCATGGCTTATTAACATTTTATGGGGGGTGAGAATCCATGAAGATGATTATCATCTACAAATCCTACCACCATATGAACACAGAGAAGGTGGCCAGGGCCATGGCAGAAACCATGAATGGAGATCTTGTAAGGGTTGAAGATGTCAAACCCAATGAACTTGAAGACTACGACCTTATTGGTTTTGGTTCAGGTATCTATGGAGGTAAACCCCATAGGGACATCCTAAAACTTGCGGAGGAAATGCAGCCCATGGACAAGAAGGTGTTCATTTTTTCAACCTCTGGCATTCACGGGGAAAACTATCACCACATCCTTATGGAAAAGTTGAAGTTCAAAGGTGCTGAAATCCTGGGAGAGTTCAACTGTCCTGGTGAAGTCCGCCCACTTGGATTAAATCTGGACTTGAAAGGCCCATTAGGATGGTTTATGGGTAAGAATAAGGGACATCCTAATGAAATGGATTTGAATAACGCCAGAATCTTCGCAGAGGATATTCTTAAATCCAGATGAGCTTTATTAAAAAATAATTCATCTAAGTCCAGAAACTGCTGTAATTCCCACAGGGTTTAAATAAAGGGTTTTAAGTCAATAGAAGTCACTTTTAATGAGGTAGGTGGTTGAAATGGATATTGATACTCTTCTAAATATCATTAAATTAGGACGTCCCCAGTTTTTGGTTGGGGGTTTTCTGCTTTTCTGTGTTGGAGTGTTGTTGGCCATTCTACTCCATGCAGAATTCATTTTAAATAAATTCCTACTGGGATATACTATCCTATTTCTGGCTCATCTGGCAGTTCACTACAGCAATGATTATTTTGATGCTGATGCTGATGCATTTGCTGAACCAACTTTGATTTCAGGGGGTAGTGGGATTCTGGTTAAAAATCCAGAATTGAAACCATTCTCAAAATGGTTCGCCATTTCACTCATGATCTTATCCCTGGGTTTTGCAGCAATTTTCATGCTTACCTTCTCATACACAGTTTGGTTCTTTTTATTTGTACTCTTGGGAAACTTTTTAGCATGGTTTTATTCTGCCCCACCCATTAAATTAGTTTACAGAAGATTGGGAGAAATTTCAACTGTACTGACTGGAATCATATTGCCTGGAATGGGTTACTTCACGATTATGGGAACACTGGATCTTCCCTTTCTTATTTTTGCCCTGCCACTAACATTTTTACAGCTCTTCTTTATCATCAGTGTTGAAATGCCTGATATGGAGGGGGATAAATTAGGTGGAAAAACGACCCTGATAGTTTCGAAGGGCCGTGAATTTGGGTTTAAACTCATTTTAGTTTCAGGATTATTGTTTACACTTTCATTTTTTGTAATTCCATTCACAGGTTTGTATCCTTCAATCATAGATTTTAAAATATTATCACTTATTTCGTTAATTCCATTAGGTTTGGGGATTTTAGAATTGATAAAAAAACCATTGGATAAAGAATCTGCAACAAAATTTTCCAGTCTGAACATTGCTGCCCTGTTTTTGGTTGTTATCCTAATTGATCTTTACTTCATCTACCTCATCAAATGAAACTACTGGATCATCCAATAGACTTATTCAAAAACTGTTTAGAATAGTAGTTCATTTGGCATTAAATTTCAATTTTTTCAGGAATATATTTTATTTTGTCCCATTTTTTCACCTTCTTTTATAAAGAATACAGATAGGCTTTTTATCTGTAACTGCAGGAAAATGAATTATTAAATAGGATAACATGGCTTTTAATCATGATTTAATAGTTAATATTATATACCATGACTCTTCTTAAATTATTATTAAAACTGAAAAGGAGGGATAATCAATCAAAGGAAGATCGTGTTTTATAATTTTATTGTTGATTAGTTTGGTATTTCTTTTAAGTCTAAGCAGTGCATCTGCAACGAATGTTACAAGCAGTGTTGGTGTTACCAAGAACATTGGCAGTACAAGTTATGGTTACGTGGATAAAACCTACTACGGTAATCAAAGTTCCAAAAAGACAGTTGTGATCATAGTTGGTGTGCATCCACAGGAAAATGGAATACACAATGCTGTTTCCAAGACCCTTGCAAATAAATCAGCTAATCTCACCAAAAGGTACGTTCTCTACAAGGTTACTGTAACCAAGGATACTGGTGACTATAAAAAGAGCAGAATGAATGGACAGTTACTGGCTCAGAGATTCATTGTTCCAGATGTTTCAAGTGAAAACCCCATGCTTGTTGTGGATGTTCATGAGAATCATTATAAAAGTAGTGGTTACGCTTACTGCAGATTTCTGTACCTAATTTCCAACAACGCTAAAACCAAAACCTACGCCAATGAAATAATCAGTACCATGCCGTTTTTAAGGACCTACACCCCACCAAACCATACAAGTCCACAGTACGTCACAGAACCCATTGCAAGCAAGGGCATATCCACCATGATCTACGAAACCTACAACAGTGACTCAACAGCCAAAAAAGCCTCTGATGCAAATGCTTTTATCAACGCTTTAGACAATCAGGTTGGAAACAGTATAACTGCAAGTCCTGCAGGTGGAAACTACTACGCTCCGCAGAAGGTGAGTTTAACTTCAGATAGTTATTCAAGTATCTACTACACACTTGATGGAACTAACCCAACAACCAGCAGTACATTGTACACAGAACCAATCAGTCTAAACACTTCCAAGACCTTGAAGTATATAGGAGTCACTGAATCCGGAGAGTTATCATCTGTAACAACATCTAAATACCAGATATATGTTTTAACCACATATGAATACACAGCACGTGTTCTTGTTAAAACAGTTAGCTACAGAGGATGGAAGAAGGTTGCCTACAAGGCTAAGGTGAAGGTAAGGTACAAAGTCGGTAAAAAGTGGAGATACAAGTACAAATACGTCACAAAATACAAATGGAAAAAAGGATGGATTTCTTACGGAATTTACAAGAACCAAACAAAACAAGGTACGCGCTGGACTTTAACATGAGGTTCAAGAAGTAAATCCATTTTTTTTTATTTTAGATTTTTTTTTAATTCAAATAAAATTTTCACTATTTTTTAAGGTTTTAGTTGAATATGAACTCAATCCTTCAAAAGGGATGCTATTCCAAATGCCACAGCAAGAACAATCACAATCGTGGCACCTGAAGCCAGGTTGAAAACATATGAAAGCCAGAGCCCAGCAACCGTCAGTACCATACCTGTGGCCACGGAAAGGATCATGAGCTTGTTTAGGTTCTGGGTGAACTGCTTGCTTATGGCTGCGGGAAGTGTTAGAAGGGCTATAACAAGGATCACACCCACCACTTTAATGAGAACAACAACGCTCAAAGCCACAAGGCAGAGAAGCAGAAGATAAATACTCCTTGATGGCATTCCAACAACTCCTGCAAATTCTTCATCGAAGGATACTGCAAGAAGTTCCCTGCGGAATAGAAAAACCGTTAGAATTATGGTGATGTCGAGGACTAGCATGATCACGAGATCTGAAGTTGGAACTGTGAGTATGCTTCCAAAGAGGTAACTGAAAAGATCTGGGGCGTATCCTGGTGTTAGGTTAATGAATATAATACCAATAGCCATACCCAGGCTCCATAATATTCCAATTGCAGTGTCCTCACTCACGTTTACCTTTTCACTCAACATCCCCATTCCCATGGCTGAAATCATGCTGAATGGTATTGCTGCAAGCACAGGATTCACACCAAGGAAGTATCCAAGGCCAATTCCTCCAAAGGCAGCATGGGATATTCCTCCGCTTATAAAGACTATGCGTTTTATCACGATGTAGCTACCTACAATTCCACATGCAACACTCACAAGTAAAGCTGCAATCACTGCATTCTGCATGAAGGTGTATGAGAGAAATTCAAGCATTAAAATTCCCCCTCATTATCATGGTGATGTTTTTCAAGTACCCTGTGGGGAATTCCATGGGATATGAGTTCCAGTGGACATTTGTAGATCTCTTCAAGTCCCTCTGCTGATTCCTCAACAGGTCCGTGGTAGAAGAGTTTCTTGTTTAGGCAGGCTATCTTGTTAACCTGCGTTGAAACTGCACCAACATCATGGCTCACAAGGATTATGGCCATCCTTTCATGGAGCTTTGAAAGGAGTTTGTAGAATGAATGCTGCATTTCAGGGTCTATGCTTGCCATTGGCTCATCCAGAAGAAGTATGCGAGGATTTCTCACCAGGGCTCTGGCTATGAAAACCCTCTGCATCTGCCCGCCTGAAAGCCTGCTTATCTGCCTGTTGCGGTACTTTAGCATGCCAACCTCTTCAAGAACATCTTTAACAGCTTTTTTATCCCTGGGGGTGTAACCCTTAAAAAGTCCCTTGTAACGGCCTGTGAGAACAGTTTCAAAGACATCTATTGGAAAATCATGGTCAAAAACAACTGTTTGTGGAAGGTATCCCATGAATTTTCTTGCCTTTTCAGGGGGGTTTCCAAATATTTTCACGTTACCCGTGTCTGGTTTCAAAATTCCAAGAATTAGCTTAAGAAGGGTACTTTTTCCACCACCATTGGGACCTATAACTGCCAAATAATCTTTTTTATCTAAGGATAGGTTTATATCTTTCAGCACTGTCCTGCCATTAACACTGTAATTCAGATCTTTGATTTCAAGAATCTTTTCTACCATATTACTCCCTTAAATAAATTTTTTTTATACTTTCATCCCTTATTGTCCGTCACTGTTTCTGCGAATATGCCTGAAACCCTGTACATGTTATCAAGGTAGTTTTCAGGCATTGTATCAATGGACACAACATGACCCCCTATCTGGTCTGCTATAACACTGGCACTTGCATTGCTGAACTGGGGTGATACGAAGATAACAGTCACATTGTCCTTTTTTGCAAGGGTCACAAGTTCAGCTATGTTTTTGGATGTGGGTTCTTTACCCTCTTTTTCAATGGATATTTGATTCAGTCCATAGTCACGGCAGAAGTAGCCCCATGAAGGATGATAAACCATTATGTTCATGCCCTTATCATCTGCAAGTGTTTCTGTGATGTTTTCATCGAGTTTATCCAGTTCCTGCAGATAGACATCCCTGTTTTTGGTGTAGTAATCCCTGTTTTCGGGATCAACTTCCACAAGCCCCTCATAAATATTTTCCACCATTACTTTGGCATTTCTTGGTGAGTTCCAAACATGGGGGTCGTTGTTGCCCTCATCAGGGTCTGTGCTTTCCATGAGATCTAGGCCCTTGGAACAGTTCACAATGAGCATTTCACTGTTCAAACCTTTTATCTTGTCCATCCAACCGATTTCAAATTCAATTCCAGAACCAACCTCTGCGTACATATCAGCCTGCCCGGCCTTCTGGATTTTACCTGGTGTTGGCTCGTATGTATGGGGATCTGCACCTGGAGGAACCATCACCACAACATTCACCCTGTCTCCACCCACTTTTTTAACAAATTCTGTTTCTGTGGGAATGGTTACAGCCACGGTTACTGTGCTGTTTTCAACTGTCTTTGAATCATTTGAAACCTCATAAACAACAGTTCCAAGAAAGAATATAATAACTCCTAAAAGCATAAAAATTCCAATTATCCTCTTTTTTTTCAAAATCATTCCCCTGAACTTGTTGATTTTTATTCAAATCAAAATTGAAAGATTTTTCCCATTTTAAGCCCGGTAATTGTAATTATTTTTATTTTTATTAATATTTAAAACTTTTTATAATAAAAAATATCAAATTATTTATAAAAGGTTAATAATAATTATCCCTAGAGAAAATGGAAGTGGAACCATGACAATCGTAAGCATATCCCTGAACGACAAGCTCCTCCAGGAAATAGACCATATAAAGGATGAAATGGGATTTTCCGGGAGATCTGAAGTTATAAGGGCAAGTGCCAGAATGTTGATAGCAGACAACAAAGAAAAAGATGAATTAACTGGGGAGATAAATTCTGTGCTGATCTTGATCCACCATAAAAAGGTTGAAGACAGGGTTACAGAGATAAAACATGGATTTGAGGATGTAATCAGCACCCAGATCCACAGTCACCTGAGGGAGAATAAATGCCTTGAAATATTTATTTTAGATGGAAACGCCCAGAGAATGAACCAGTTCTATAAGATGTTTGAAACATCGCCAAAAATGGAATATGTGAAGTTGATAGTGGTTTAAGATTCCATCAGCTTCAAAACATCCTCCAAACTATGGGTAGGTGCGTTGCAGCTTTTATCTGAACATAGGTAAAGTGTTGCCCCACCATCAATCATCCCCTTAATCTCAACTGATTCTGTAACATCTTTTATACCTAAAATATCCCTGTACCTGATTTCAGCCTGGGATTCAATGATTGGGTTCAGTATAAGAACTTTGTTTGGGATGAAGTACTTCCTCAAGTTTTTTAAGATCCTGATGGTATCTTCAGAAAATGGATTTCCAGCTAAAACTAAAGTATATGATGGACCCACCCTGAAATCTAAGGCTTCAATGAATTGTGTGTGGGCTGTTGGAGCCTTTTTAACATTCACTGAGAATGCTTGCTCCATCTCACGAGTTTTCAATTCAAATTCCTGATTTTCAGTTATCTTGGCAATTTTAAGCAGGTTCAGGTACTGAACAGAATTTCCTGAGGGTAATGCACCATCATAGGTTTTTTTCTCCCTGAGGAGTACTTGTTCTGAATCAGAGGCAGTGAAATAGAAACCACCATACCCTTCATCCCAGAAATATTTTAACAAGGTCTGGGTAAGATCCACGGCCTTTTTCAGGTACTTTGGCTTGAAAAGGGCTTCATAAAGTTCCAGAAGTCCCCATACAACGAATGCATAATCATCAAGTGTTCCAGGAATACCAGCATCACCATCTCTGTAACGGTGAAAAAGCCTATCACCCGAGCACATCTCCTCCAAAATAAAATTCATGGCAGATTCTGCACTCTCTGAATAGATATCTCCCTTAAGGGGATCACCAAAAACCTGTGATGCTCTGGAGAGTGCTGCAACCATCAAACCGTTCCAATCTGCAAGTAACTTATCATCCTTATGGGGATGCACACGATTTCTGCGTTCTTCAAAGAGTTTTAACCGTGAGCTTTCTACTTTAGTCTTCAGTTCCTCCAGAGGAACATGATATTTTTCTGTAATGTTATTCAATGGTTCTTTTATGTGTAATATGTTGGCTCCAACATGTTCACCTGTTAATTCACTGCCAAAATTCCCTGTTTCCCTGATGTTGAAGACCTCTGAGATGAGCTCAGCATCTGGACCTAAAATGTCCATGATCTCATTTTTCTTCCAGAGGTAAAACTTCCCCTCAACACCTTCACTGTCAGCATCCTCTGCAGAGTAAAAACCACCTTCAGGAGATTTCATATCCCTTAAAACGTATCTAAAGATCTCTTCTGCAACCTTCCTGTACCTTTGATCTCCAGTTACTTGAAATGCCTCAATATATGCCATTGAGATTAATGCCTGGTCGTAGAGCATTTTCTCGAAGTGTGGAACAAGCCACTTGGGGTCCACGGAGTAACGGTGAAATCCAAAGCCCACATGGTCATATATACCCCCTTCAGACATTGAATCCAGGGTTTTCAGGGCCATTTGAAGGGCATGTTTACTTTCTGTACGTTTCCAGTACCTTAAAAGAAATGTTAGATTGTGGGGTGTTGGAAACTTCTGGAAATCACCAAAACCACCATTTTCATCATCAAATACCTTTGAAAGAGAATAATAGGTTTTGTCTATGGTTCCAGGATCCAGCTTGTCTCCTGTGGTCTGGGAAGATACATCTTCCAGTACCCTTAGCACCTGACGTCCTGAATTTAAAAGTTCATCCCTCTCATCCCTCCATAGATCCCTAACATTCATAACAACATCCCTGAGTCCAACACTCCCATAACCTGTCTCTTTGGGAATATAAGTGCCTGCAAAGAAGGGTTTTTTATCAGGGGTCATGATGATTGTGAGTGGCCAGCCACCTGAGCCTGTCATGAGCTGGCAGATGGTCATGTAAACGCTGTCGATGTCTGGCCTTTCCTCACGGTCCACCTTCACAGCCACAAAAACCTCGTTGATGAGATCCCCTATCTCAGGGTCTTCAAAGGATTCATGGGCCATCACATGACACCAGTGGCATGTTGAATAACCAATTGATAAAAAAACAGGTTTATCCTCTCTTTTTGCCTTTTCAAAGGCTTCATCACCCCACGGATACCAGTCAACTGGGTTCTGGGCATGCTGGATGAGGTATGGACTTTTCTCCTCTTTCAGGTGGTTGTAGATCTTTTCAGGAACATTATCTTTTCCATTCATTTTCAATCCCCCTGGATTTATTGGACTTAAAAAAAAACTTGAAGTAAGATCATATGATCCTTAGATTAATTGGAACTGATTCATGTTAATATTATTATTTTTAAAGAATTTATTTTTATTTATCTTCCCTCCTTCCATACATATTCAGAGGGGGGATAACTTTCCATAAAACTCTTTAGTCCTCTTCAAGTTCTTCAAGATTCCTTCCCATGGTCTCTGGAAATGTCCATATCCATAAACCCGTGGCAACTGCAAATACAGCTGCTAAGAATATTCCAAGGCTCAGATCATACTTCGTGGCAATGGATGCAATGATTATGGGGGTTAAAAATTGTGCACCACGTCCAAGGTTGAATGCAGAACCTGAGGCTGTGTTTCTAATTGCAGTTGGAAACAATTCAGAAAATAATGGTCCATAACCTCCAAAGAAACCTGTTCCAAAGCCCACAAGGAACATGAAGGTTAATATGACTGGTGGATAAACCACAACCACATCCCAGAGTACTGTTATCATCACAAGACCAAGGGCCATTGTGAAACAGTAAATGGAATATGCAGGTCTTCTACCAATTTTATCTGCAACAAATCCAAAGGAAAGATATCCTAAAAAGCCCCCGATCTGGGTTACAATTATCCAGAGTGCAGATTTAGTCAGTGAAAAATGCCTCTGAGAGTACAGGTAATCTGGCATCCATGAATATGTGAACCAGTATGCAGATAAACCCAGAACAGCCAGTAAAAGTGCCAGTAAAAATTCCTTCCTGTACTCCCTGGAAAACAGGACTAAAAACTTGTTTAACTCCTTTTTTTTGTCCTTTAAACCATCTTTTGTGCCTTTGAAAATCCGTTTTGCACGTTCTTCCTTTTCTTTAAGCCAGAGATCTGATTCTGGAAGTCCACGTCTTATGTATATAACCATGAATGCAGGGATAATTGATAGGAAAAAACAGGTTCTCCATCCAAGGCTTGGTGCAAGGAGACCTCCTACAACAGATGCAAATGCAATCCCAAGTGGTGCTCCCGTCTGCATAAAAGAACCGTATCTACCCCTCAGGTGGGGTGGAAATGTTTCACCGATGTAGGTCTGACCCGTTGCCCATTCACCACCAACCCCCAATCCTGTGATTATCCTGAATAGAATTAGGGATTCAAGGCTCGTTGAAAGTCCGCAGAGAAATGTTCCCACACTGTAAACAATTATTGTAATCTGGAGAACAGTTCTTCTACCATACCTGTCAGATAAAAACCCGAAGATAACCCCACCAATTGCTGTGGCTGCAAGTGAAATTCCAAGGGCGTATGAGAGCATGAGGTTGGACAGGTGAAGCTCGGTTCCAATGGGTATTATAAGAAAGGTGAAGAGTATAAGGTCGTAAAAATCGAAGATCCAGCCGGCCCAGCTCAGCCCGAGGATCTTGTAATGTGTCCTTGTGGTTTTTTTGTATTGGTTAAGCATCAGATCTGTCATTTATCCTCTTAAACCTTTAATTCATTAAATGAGTCGAAATTAATTTATTGTACCTAAAAATAGTGAAATAAGAAAAAATAACATTGAAACTTATTTCTTTTGTCTGTCGCAGAGAAGTATGTTCCCTGTGCCGACATTCTCTGATTCCACTTCCCTTATTATGGTAACAATGGCCTCCACTGGCAGTTCCATAATTTCACTTGCCTTCTCTGAGAAGGATTTAACGAGTTCAGCTTTCTGTTCCTTTGTGAGTTTTGGTCCGTCTATGGTTATAACAGGCATTTTTACACCTCTAAAATCTATTTTTTTACTTTTGATATGGTTTCCTTCTTCTTTTAGAAGTTTCCATTTTAGATGTATAACACTTCCATTGAATAACCTTAACAGTTCGAGTGTATTCCATTAAATTTAAATTGGAATTCATTCTAATAAATTATGATGAACTTTAAAAATAGGATGAACTGGCTTTTGGTGGCTGTAGCAACCCTTGTGATTTTAATACCTGCATTCTTTCATTTAACAGGTTTTAACGCTCCTGAAACGGATCTTTCAGGGAACGTTCTCCTGGATGATAAGAGTCTAAACCATTTCATGGATCAACAGAACAACTACCTTGAAAACTATTTTAACTCAGTTTACAAGTCTCAAAAATCTCAAATTGAAAGGAAGTACAGTTCTGGAAGTATTTCCCGTGAAGAGAGGGATAAGGAACTTGAGTCTATTCAGGATAATCTTAACGTAACAATTAAAACCTTGAATAGCCTTACAGACTTTAGGAAAGATATATTTTCAGGTAATGATACGAATAAATCTATTTTAACCCACTTTAAATCCTTGAAAAATGTGAATATTGACTTAAAAACTGAATTCAGGGAAACACTCAATGGGTCATGATCAAAATTTTAAACAGCAATTTTTTAGTTTTATCATCTTTTTTTGTTAGGAACTCCCTTTTTACATTTGGAATATTAAAATAAATTTTATCATTTTTTTTGGAAAAAATGATGGCTCAAAAAAGATTTTTAAGGTTAATCCTTTAAGATTCACTACACTGAAATATTATCTGATACAACATGCTCAAATTGTTTAAATTTTTCGAAATTTTATTAATAAATTAGGGGAATATCTATCCCAACAATCAAGTTTAAAGGTTTTACTCCTTTTTAAACCCTTAACAACATATTTATATTAAAGCGGTTTTTTAATGTTATTCATGGATATAAAAAGATCTATCAATCAATACCTTGATGGAACAGAACAAAGCCCAGGAAGAACATATGATGGAAGTTATTCCTCCTTTGATTACTGCTACAACTATTTTTATTCATTCTATAAAGAAAATAGGGTTGAAGAACTTGCAGATGATGTAAACCTCCAGATGAGCTGTCTTCAAATCGGGTTTTACCTTGCAAGCTCTGGAATGATGCGTGGGTCCTCACCCCTTCTTGGAAGAAGTGTGGTAAACTTCAAAGAGTTAATCAGAACAATTTCAAGTATGGATCCAATGCTCTGGGAGATTGACCTTGACTCCTACACCCCTGAAAACATGGAACTTCTTCTGGAATGCCGTGAAAAGATAGTTGATTCCCTTGGAGAAAATATTAAAGTGTCTGAAGCCCTTATAACAAGGATAATGTTAGGTATCTTTGGCAACATCCCAGTTTTTGACCAGTACTTCAAAAACAGTCTGAAGATGAAGAGGGTTAACAAAAGATCCCTCATGAAACTAAAAGAATTCTATGATGAGAATAGATCCAGTTTTGATTCATTTGATGTACATACACTTGACTTTTTAACGGCAGAAGAAACTGATGTTCCCTACACCAAAGCCAGACTTCTGGATATCTATGGCTACATGGATGGACAGCTTAAAAAGCCTGAGATCTGCATGGATTGTTGTATTGACATTTGATACAAATTTTCCATTGGATCCTGTTCTATTAATGTGATCGGTGTTAAGGAAAAATAAAGGGGGGCCTGTTTTTTATTTAATCACTCTGAAGGTTTGAAAAATTCCATTATACCTGCAATTATCAACCAGAGTCCAATAAGCATTGCAAGGTAGTATGGATTCCATGCATACATACCTAAAATCATGTACAGAATACCTAGAATTATTCCTGCTCCACCAGCACCCTTGGATGTTGTGCTACCATCTGAGAACAGTGACAGTATACCTGTTATCACAAGGAAAAATCCACCTATGTAGAACCAAAGACCTGCAAATATACTGAATGCAACTATTCTTCCAAATAAGCCTATTCCCACAATTACTGCAAGAACACCAAGTATCAATGAGGCTATACTCATGGCTTTACTGGTTTCCCAGGTTTCAAAGCTCTGGACAAATAACCAGATACCTAGAATTATCAGAGTAAAACCTGCAAGAACGCTGGCCGTAAAAACACTGATGAGTGGGAAGGCCATAACCAGCAAACCAAGAATTATTGCAAAAATACCGAGTAAAACATTCTTTCCTTCTGCCATTTCAATCAACCCCTGTTTTCAATTCAAACAGGCCCCATAATAGTACTGTTGTTATTAATTATGATATAAATAATTTATTAAATTTTCTTAAGAATTAATGGTGCAGTTTGAAACTTTATGATGGATGAAACATGGATTATCAACATTTTAAGTATTCACATTTTCATAGGTACCTCGGTTATTATCGGCGCTATATTTGCGATTTACGGTATTTACTTTGTGGATGCTCTTATTGGAATATTTGTAGGGGCAGGTATCTTCAGAGATGCAGTAGGTTTGTTCAGGGAAGCTATTTCTGCTGAGCGAGGGGAAGAAGAGGATTACTCCAAAGAATATAAACTACCCTTACAGGAATGCTGGGAGGAAAACAGGTTAATAGCCTTTAGAAACTGGATACTATACCTTTTATGGGAAGAGGAAAAAAGAACACGTAAAGAAATAATTTCATCCCTGGATAGCACTTTCCATCCCGACAACTACATTCCAGTACTCAGTGAGCTTAAAGCCACAGCTTCTGAACCCTACGATTTTGAAGGAAAATTTAACAATCTCATAAAACCCCTGTTAGAAGAAGAACTTTTACTGGAAGAAATTGAAGACTACCTTTTAACTGAAAAGGGTGAGGAACACCTTAAAAATTTCCTAAATAGCTTTAATAACTATGATGTGCGTCGCTCTGATGCCCTACTACTTGCTATGGCAAGGGACAGCTAAAATAATACTTAATTAATTGAACCCATGGAAGTTAAATAGAAAATAATTGAAAATTTCCATTTTTTTTATTTTAAAAAAACAAAAAAAATCAATAAATTATTATGATTTGGGTAACATAATCAATAGTTAAGGGGGTGAATTATGGTTCACATAATTGCACAACTAAAACTTGAGAGTTTTGATAAGTGGAAGCCTGTTTTTGATGAAAGATCAGCTATACGAAAAGAAGCCGGCTCTAAAGAAGCTAGTCTCTTCCGTAACTCCAATGATCCCAATGAAGCTATGATTTTATTCGAATGGGACAATATGGAAAACGCAAAAAAGTATTTGGAATCAGAAGCCCTAAGAGAAGCTCTAAAAAAAATGGGTGTCACATTCACCATTACTTACCTTGATGAAGTAGAAACAACAGTTTAAAGTATCCATATGGAAGACACATTAAAAAATAGTATATCCTCCAGGATATCCCTTCAATTCAGCATTCTGTGTAATTGAGGAAACTATTTAGTTAGGACTGTGGCTAAAAAAACTTGAAAACCCTAAAATACCCATTTTTTTTGAACCTGCAGAGCATACAATTATACTTCCATATTTCTAATATTAAAGTATATAACGAAAAATGAAGTAAAAAAATAGGGTAGTTTTTGATAGATGGATCAGTAAAATTATCCAATTAAGACACAGTTCACCTTAAACCCTGCATTTTTTTAAAGAAAATGGATATAATTTTATTTATGATAATTTATTTCTATGAATTATTGCTCTAATCCTATAGAGGTACATTCCCAAGTTTGAGCTTCCGCATCAATAGTGGCGAATAAATCTTTTTCTACATCCTGGAATAAATCCTCACAACTGAATTTTAAATCTGCAGATTTTTTAACAGAATACATTCTGCCCCTTGCACTTTTAACAATTATATCGCCCTCTCGAGTTATGCCAACCACTAATTGTTTTATTTCTTTTGCCATATTGCACAACTTCCCAATTTTTCAAATTAATTTATTTTTTTATTCATTCTAATTGCTTAAAAAATCTCTAAAAACTTAAAGTCTTTTCCATTTACATATTATATTAATCAACATATAAGTAGATTATTTTAAATTTTTAATAACAACACTATCCGAGCTGCTGCAACGCCTCCATTTTGAAACTCATTACTCAAAGCATTTGTTTCTTTGAAAGGGTCCATCCAGCCAGTGGCTTCACTTGCAACTGTCAAGCTAGTCCTCAGTACCCTGCCAGCTGTAATTTAGATGTGACGAGCTGCAGGTGCTGATATTCTGCTAAAATCACGTTCCTGTGGTGCACCAACGGGTTCAGATTCAAGTATCTGCCGATTTGGACTACAACCTTCAGATCTTTGTACTTGGATGGTGTAGAATTCTACTTAAAATACAGTTTAAATGGGGTTTTACTCATTTATAAACCCTACAAAAGTTACAAAATATTTAACTAGTTTTAGTAATAAAATATTAACAAGGTACTAAATTCGAAATATGGATTTATAATCTGCTGTACAAAGCCCAATGGAAAAAAATAAATTTAATTACACTTTTTATGAATCAATTCCAGAATATATTATAATATAATCAGATTGGGGGTAAATCCATGCGTTCTATATGGTCTGGGTATTTGATGTTTGGAACTATTCTTATCCCGGTCAGATCCTATGCTGCAAGTGGAAATCTTCACGTAGATTTCCATCTGGTGCATAAAACTGATTGTGGACGGGTTAGATATAAAAGGGTGTGTGAAAAAGACGGTGAAGAACTTAAGCCTGAAGATATATCCAAGGCTTATTTTATTGCGGAAGAGTGTTTACAATTTACCGAAGAGGAAATTGAAGCATTGAAACCACGGGATAACAAGATAATGACCATTGAAGGATTCTGCAATTTAGAGGAAATACCTACAGTGGCTATGAGCCGCCCATACTACTTGGGCACTGGGAAGATGCAGAAAGGAAGTCTTGGAGGGGAAAGTTTCCAGTTATTGAAGAAAGTCATGGAAAAAAGTGGCAAAGTTGCGGTAATCAGGTGGGTATCACACACAAATGAATATCTTGGCATGTTGCAAGCATATGAAAAAGGTTTCCTACTCAAACAACTTCTATACGAAGAACAAGTACGCACTATAGACCAAATAGAAGTTGTAGATAGTGATGTTGACCAGGAACTATTGGAAATGGGTTTACATGTTGTTGAAAAGTTTAGTTTTGATTTTGACTGGAGTAAATACACTGAGACCTACACCAAAGAAGTGAGAAAGCTCATTGAAAAGAAAGCTTTAGGTGAAGAAATAGAAGAAGCCGAAGCAAAATTAGCAGAAACCAGGTCTCTAGAAGCAGAACTAAAAAAGATGCTCGGTGAGATCTAAAATGATAGAACCCATGCTGGCACAGCTCACACACTCACCACTCGAAATAAAAGGAACATGGCTTCTAGAACCTAAATACGATGGAGAAAGGATAATAGCAGAATCCCATAGGGGAAAGATTAGTCTGTGGACCAGACGACATGTAAATGCTTCCAACAAATTTCCAGAAGTAGTGGAAGCCCTAAAAAACATCAAAAATGACGATTGGATACTGGACGGTGAGATAACAGTTAAAGGTGGCTTCCGCCAGCTACTAAAGCGCAACGTTGAAGATCCCCTCAAAATCAAAATATTATCACAGAAGATCCCCGCAAAATACAACGTATTCGACATTCTAAAAAGGAATGGAAAGGATATATTAAACAAACCGTTGATCGAACGTAAGGCAGAACTAATCAGAATATTACCAGCCCATCCAAGACTGGAATTGGTACCATTCCATGAGGTCCAAAAGTCTACCATTGAACAGATCTTTGAGGATAGGGTAAGGGAAGGTTACGAAGGAATCATTCTTAAAGATGCTTACTCCCACTATGATTCAGGTAAAAGGCCTGGGACATGGCTTAAACTCAAAAGGGAAGACACCATTGATGTGAACATCATCGGAGCAACCAAAAGCCAGAGCAGCCTACCCTTCGGAGCCCTGATCATGGAGAGGAACGACAAATACTTCGGAAAAGTTGGAACAGGATTCAGTGAACAGGAACAAAGGGAAATCCTAAACATACTCAAAGAACATTGCGCCCCTCTCCAAATTGAAGTCCCAGAAAAATTAAAAAAACAAATATTAATCACCAGCAAGCCCTTAACAGCCGAAATCCGAGTAAACGAGATATACAAAGAATCACCCCGTGCACCAGTCTGGGTAAGGTTCAGATGGCAATGATTAACTAATAATATTGTTACAATATTAAATCTTCTCTTATTTCCATTATTATTTTAATCCTTAGATATTCTTTGTCTTTTTAAAGCTTCCAGGGAGGTGAAAAATTGATAGGAAAAAGACATGGGATAATGTTTTTTTAATGCTGGTCTAATACCTTTAATTAGGTCATATGAATCTTATATCCACACTAAAAATAACAAATAAAAAGATTCCAATCATAGTACTATAATTGAAGTTTAGTTGGTAGGTTCATCGTCCATACCAGATTGTATAGATCCGCTATGTTCTCTACAAATTCTGTGTACTGATTCCATACTCCTATTGCAGTCTGTGATATTAAGATTCCATCCTTAAATCTGCAGAAGATCAACATCATCTCCTTTTTATCCCTTATTATGACTTTTATGAAGGGTATCTGAAAGGTTTTAACCTCGCAATCCAATTTTTTAAGATTTTCAGATATTTCCACTTCTTCTCCATCTGTGATACAGCAGGGTGCTGTGATTATTCTGGTCTGAACGCCTTTTTTTAAGGCTTTATTGAGGTGTTCTGTCAGGTTTTCAACTTCATCATGAAACATGAAGCCCGTTGCAATGTGCAGTGAATCCTTAGCACGGCCGATTATTTCCAGTTCTTTGGTTATAATTTTATCTGTACCATAAATCAGCCAGATATGTGGTGGTGATTTGGGTATCTGGTTGTCATAGATGGTTTTAATTTCTGATTCAGCTTCTTCAAGTTCCTCTTTAATTCTTGCCCTTGATTTTCCAAAAACATCTTGAGGTGGTACTATCGCATATTTTAAAGGCTTGCCCCTTTGTATTTCTATGAATCCCTTTTTTGCAAGGCTCCTGAGAACCTCATACACCTTTGATAGAGGCACCCCTGAAGTCTCACTGACTTCCAGAGCTGTGGCTGAAATAAAGGAAGCCAATGATAAGTACGCTTTGGATTCATAATCCGTAAGTCCCATTGTTTTAAGTGCATTTACAGTGCCTGGTTTTATTGGAATAAAAAATCCCTCCCTATTTTTTCATTTTATACTATTTTAGTTAAAAAACATTTAAATATTGCGGATAGGAACCTTAAACAAAAATACGTAAACCAATTAAATCCACGTAATACAATTATTTGAAGTTTAATTCATTTAAAATTAGTCTAGCGAACGCTATGAAAAAATTAGAGGCGATATAAATGAAAAATGGTAAAATTCGGACAAGAACGTATATTTTGATATCACTGATGTTAGTTCTGCCCTTGTTGGCCGCTCTGTATTCACCCTTTCTAATGGTGGAAGGAGTAAAAAGTGGCATAATTACATTGAGTTTTCTTGTTTTTGCAGTATGGTTAATCCTATCATTATTCATGGGTAGATCAGTATCATGTGGTTACACATGTCCCTATGGAGCATTACAAGAAATTTTAGGTGGATATACAAATAAAAAGCCCAGATCTCAAAGGGGAAGCAAAATAAGATATCCCTTTGCCGTGCTATTCATAATAATAGTTTCATATTCGATTTTAAAGATTGGAGGCTTGAAAGGATTTGATTTACTTGCCCCTAATGGCAATCCTAAATTAGTTATTTTAATACCCTTATTCATCCTAATAACAGGTATTTTATCCATAATCTTTGGAAGCAGAGCATTCTGTAAATATCTCTGTCCACAAGGAGTTTTCCTAACAATAGGGACTGAATTAGGTAGAAAAATTAAGATACCCTCTTTACATTTAAAAAATAATCACAACTGCTCAAATTGTGAATTATGTAATAAATCATGTCCTATGGGATTGGACGTGAATTACATGGTTAAAAATGACACAATGGATGATTTAAATTGTATACTATGTGGTGAATGCATAAAAAATTGTCCTAAAAATGCTATTAACTATTCCTTCAATATTGAGGATTGAATTAAAAAAATTCTAGGAACTGGGTGCATTTGAACGAGATATAAACCTGGATTAAAAGCTTAAAAAAATAGTTAGGTACCTTTGGAGTTGAATTTTAATGTTTGATGAGAGTTTTAACGATATTGGAGAATACCCTCTTTAACATTTTTTAGGACTGCAGCTGTCTTCTGCACATTTCATGTCAGAACAGTGCGTGATTGCAGGGTCTAAAAAACGTTGCAGGTCGTTCCAGAATTTATCTTGATGTATGCCCCTACCTTCCAGTATGACTTTATAAACTATGTTAATATTTAAGGCGCTCATGGTCATAACGTTGAGGTAAATGGACATCTCTACAGGGTCCACATCTTTTCTGATGGTTCCATCTTTCATGCCCTGAAGTATGGCTTCAACCATGAGTCTCCATATTCCAGTTGTCATATCTAAAATCTCTTTTGCATCTTCGTTATCACTCATCTGGAACCTTTCAGTACCTGCATAACGGTAAATACGAAAGTAATCGGGATAATCCTTGGCAAATTCAAAAAGACTTTGAATCATGGATCTTATCTTAGTGTAACCATCCACATCTAGATTGGAACATTTTACATACATATCATGCAATATCTGAACTCCTCGGAGATCAACAGCGAAAAATAGTGCTTCTTTATTCTTGAAATAATAGTAGAGTAATCCCTTGTTAACCTCTGCTTCATCTGCTATTTCGTCCATTGTAACGTTATCATAACCTCTTGCAAAGAAAAATTTCTCTGCAGCATTTATGATTTCATTACGCCTCTGTTCCCTCTCTCTCTGTTTTCTGGAAGTAGCCATATGATTCCCTTTGATAATTTTTATCTGTAATCCACATTTCTCTTTATTTTAACTACTTAAAATTAGTTTAGGAATATAATAAAGGTTCTGTCTTAAGAATTTAAGCAGGGTTCAAATAACCTATCAAATGCTTTCCCAGTACTAATTCTAGTTGATGCATATAGATTTTAAAGTATTAAAGATTGATAAGCTATAAAAAAACGTAAAAACGTTGAATTTAAATGAATTTTTATTTTATAATTTTTAAATTTGTATTATTCATCTGATTTTTTAATCCTATGAAAAAATTTATATAGTTTTAACTACAAGTTAAATTTTAACTCATAGTTAAAAAATTAACTATAGGTCAAGAAATGGAGATGAAAAAAATGGTAGATAAAAAAGCAGCTGCTGAAGGATGGCCAAAAATAGTTGGGGATTACGTTGTAGGAGATAAAGAAAGCCCAGTAGCAGTAATCACCCTTGGATCTCATATGGGAGATAGTCTCATTGAAGCTGGAGCCGGCATAACTGGTTCTCTACACACTGAAAACCTGGGTATTGAAAAAGTCGTTTCTAATGTTATTTCCAATCCTAACATAAGATTTCTGGTAGTTTGCGGTGCAGAGGTCCAGGGACACATCACAGGACAGACCATCAAATCCCTATATGAAAATGGTTTTGATGAAAAGAAACGAATAGTGGGTTCCATTGGTGCAATACCCTACCTTGATAACCTCACTGAAGAGGCCATTGAAAGGTTCAGAAAACAGGTTCAACTAATAGACCTAGTGGACGTAGAAGACTATGAAACCATTCATTCCAAAATTAAGGAGTGTATAATCAATGATGCAGGAGCATACGAGGAAGAAACAGATATCATCCCAATACCAAAACAGAAAGATCCAAACCTAGCAACGGAAAATGCCTAAAAATATTTATTTTTTTTAAATTTTTATAGAAGTGAGTCCCATTATTAATTAATTTACTGTGCCTGACTTTTTTTAGAAAATAAGAGATCCCCCTTGTTTTTTCATTTTATACAATTTTAGTGAAAAAACCTTTAAATACTGTGAACATCGAATGGATATCAAGACAAGGATATTTAGAAGAAAGCCCAATGCATGTAAATACGTCCTAAGGACTTTTTTTAACAATAGGAACCCTATTAATACAAAAATAAAATATATTCATGTTGGTTAGCATGGACTGATTAATAAAATTGTAGGTGATGAAAGATGAAAGTAATTGAAATAGCCAATGTTGAATCCTCTCCAAATCCACATGGAGTGGATGCACGTAAAATATACGATACAGAAAATGCAGTGGCAGTGCACATGACCATAAAGCCAGGTGAATCTCTAAAAAAGCATGTAACTCCTGTAGACGTATTTTTCTATGTTCTGGAGGGTGAGGGTGTAGTTGAAATTGGAGACGAAAGGGAAACAGTCCAAAAAGATTCTCTCATTGACAGCCCTGCTAAAATACCCCATACATGGTACAACGAAGGGGATGCAGACCTTCGAATATTGATAGTAAAGGTTCCAAGACCCCAAAAATCTACAAAAGTTATATAAAAAAAGATGGAGGTTTACCAATTGATGAAAGAAACTCCTGAAGATAAAGCATTTGAACAAGAATTGAAAGGTAAAATGGGCTGGAAATGTTCCTGTTCACTGGATATAGTAGATAAAGAATCCTCACTGAAACAAGTAACATGCAAAAGTTGTGGAAAAGTATTTAAAACTAATAGGAACACAGAATACTGCTTCAAATGTGAAAGAAAAGGTTAGTGAAGTATACTACCAAAAAATTAGTCTGTAAATGGTTTTTATACAAGGGCTTGGGTAAAATGTATATGTTTCATATGACATATTTTTATCTACAAATGTGTTATAGATTTCTAATATTTTAAATCTGAAAAAAACTCAAAAAAACTTGATTTAAAGAAGGAAAGAATCACAAATTTTTTTTATTTAACCATATTAATGCCCTTAAATTTTTTAAAAAAGATTTAAAAAAAAGATTTTGTTGGGAATATGGATTGAAGGAGGTAAAACATGAAGAGATATGTTTGTTTGGTTTGTGATTATATTTACGACCCTGAGGAAGGCGATCCTGTTGGTGGTATTGAACCCGGGACATCCTTTGAGGATCTGCCAGATGAATGGCTCTGTCCTATCTGCGGGGTTGGAAAAGACCAATTTGAAGAAGTTTAATAAGGAGGTTGTATGAATGGTTGAAAAATTGGATATGTTCTGTTATCAGTGTTCTCAAACTGCTGGGGAGACTGGTTGTACTGTTAGGGGTGTTTGTGGTAAGGAGCCTACGGTTGCAAGGCTTCAGGATAATCTACTTTTTGCAATCAAGGGTATTTCTGCCTATTTGTACCATGCTAGGGAACTGGGATACACAGATCCTGAGGTTGATGCGTTTCTTGAGAGGGGGTTCTACTCAACACTCACCAACGTGAACTTCGATGCTGCGGAGTTTGTTAATCTGGCGCTTGAAGCAGGTGCGATGAACATAAAAACCATGAATCTTCTGAAGAAGGCACATATAGAAACCTACGGCGAACCGGTACCTACTGAGGTTAAGGTTGGCTCTGTTAAGGGACCAGGGATCATAGCAACTGGACACAGTATGAAGGCTCTGGCTGAGCTTCTTAAACAGACTGAGGGTACTGGTGTGAATGTTTACACCCATTCTGAGCTTCTCCCAGCCCACGGGTACCCAGGGTTACATAAGTATGAACACTTGGTGGGTCAGATCGGAGGGCCCTGGTTCGACCAGAAAAAAACCTTCAGTAAATACTCCGCTGCAATACTTGGAACATCTAACTGTGTTCTTTTACCTTTGGATGATTACAAGGACAGGATTTTCACGTCTGGTGTTGCTCAGTTGCCTGGTGTTCAGCACATTGAGGACTATGACTTCACACCTGTGATTGAGAAGGCAAAATCTTTACCTGAACTTGAGGATGAACCTAGGGGTACTGTTTTAACCACAGGTTTCGGATTGTCCACTGTTCTATCGCTGGCTGGTAAGATCAAGGAGCTTGTTGAGGCTGGTAAGATCAGACACTTTTTCGTTGTAGGTGGCTGTGACTCTCCTAAGCCTCAGGCTAAGTACTACACAGAATTCGTTGAAAAACTGCCTCAAGACACCGTTGTACTCACCCTGGCCTGTGGAAAGTACAGGTTCAACGATATGAATCTTGGTGATATTGAGGGTGTTCCAAGACTCATAGATTTGGGTCAGTGTAACGATGCCGGTGTCGGTATCGAGATCGTAGCAGCACTGTCCGACTTATTCGGCATGGAAATAAATGATCTGCCCCTGACTTTTGTGTTGAGCTGGATGGAACAGAAGGCAGCAGCCATACTCTGGAGCCTCCTCTACCTGGACATCAAGGACATGTACATCGGACCAATAATACCCGGATGGGTTAACGAAGACATACTCAATGTGCTTGTAGAAAACTACAACCTTACACCAATAGGAAACCCAGAAGAAGACATCAAAAAAATGTTGGGTTAATACATCATTTTTTATGCCCAATAGAAATGGAATTATATACAAAACATAGGGTAATTACGCTTTGATACGTTAATTACCCTTATATTTTTATATAAGAGTAAATTGAGGTTAATCTTCCTTTTTTTAAATATTTTTAGGATTTAAATTCCAAATTCCAATAAGCCTTAACAGTTTCATCCTCCATTTCAGGAAAATCAGAGGCTATAAAGTTCTTTAAATTTTGCATCTTCTAAATTTTGGAATTACTTCTAAATCTTTGAATTAAAATTGATTTAACGACTTTTTTTAAACACATGTTTTTAATCTATTATTCCCTCAACTACGGTATTATCCACAGCTACAACGTAAAAAAATCGAGTTGGAGGCTTGAAAATATTTTATTTCAACCAAAATCTTTATATGATGGTAATGACCATGAGTTATATAACTGACCGTAGGGTCATAGTTGAGATTAAAAGTCATGAATATGATCTTCAGTCATTATCGGTATAGGTGAAATCGTATGTCACTTGCAAAATGGAAGGAAAGAGAAAGAGAACAGCGTCAAAATGATATCATTGATGCTGCTAGAAAATTATTCGCGGATAAAGACTTTGATGAAGTTTCAATGAATGAAATAGCAGGGGAGGTTGGGCTTGGCAAGAGTACGCTTTACCTTTATTTTAAAAATAAAGAATCATTGTACTTTGCAGTGGTCTTACGTGGTACTCGAATTTGGGCTGAAATGGTTAAAGAAGAGGTTAAAAAAGGAAATAGTGGCTTTGAGAAGTTAATATTGTATGGAAATGCAAATAGGGAATTTTCTAATGAATATCAAGATTATTTCAGGCTGCTCTACTCACCAACATCCATAAAAAAACAATTTGATATGGATAAAATGACGAGTAGTGGAGAGTTCCAGGAAGTAAGGGAGTTATTCAAAGAAATAATGTTCATAGGAATAGATTCCATAGAAAAAGGTAGAGATGAGGGTGAAATCAGGTTGGATGTGGATCCTACAGAAGCAGCCATTCTCCTATCAGTGATATACAATGGTAAGGTGAACATGGGGGACTGGGCTAAAGAGCTACTGGAAAGCCGGGGAATTGATGAAGAGAAATTTGGTAAGGATATAGGAGATTTTTTTCTTCATATGTTAAAGAAATAGGGATATCACAGGCATATTTATGTATTAAAGGATTGACTAAATGGGAGTTTCGGGTAAAGAGGTGTTAACATGGATAGTGATGGGTTAGGACAGAAATTAAATGATCTTCTAAAATTGGAAAATGAACCAGTAGCAATAAAATGGTCTGTGAAAGAGCCAAAAAACGTTGAAAAGGAAGAAGGAAAATCAAGATTCTGTAATAAGCTTGTAAAGGCCATGCATGGTGAAAGTTTCTATGCAACTCTGGAAGAGGAGGAATGTATGGGTGGTGCAAGATATTCTGGACTTAAGGATATGCAGGAATTCCCTGCAAATGTACAAAGCGGTGCATTCATGGTTCCAAAGGGTTTATACAAGAACATTCCTGCAGTGCAGCGTTCAAGGCAAAATGAAACCTACATAAACCCTGGAATTTTCACTGCAATCCTTTTCTCTCCTTTAAAAAAGGCAGAATTTGAACCAGATGTGATATTCATACTCTGCAATGCCCAACAGGGAATGGAAATAATTCATGCAAATGCATATGATTCAGGAAAACATGGGCAGGGCGCTGATGCAGTTCCTGTATGCAGTTCCATGGCTGCAACTCCCTACATGACTGGAAAAGTCACTTATGGATTTGGAGATGTGGCATCAAGGCAGAGTATGGATATCAGTCCAGAAGAAATTATGGTAAGTATTCCTGCAAATGATTTGCCACGTATAATTTCTAACTTGAGAGAGATGCGAACTAAAATGTTCTTTAAGGAAGAATAATTTTTAAAAACCGTCAAATCTTTTTTGAAGGTCATGTGATTAAAAAAAAGCGTTTAAACCCCTCATTTATGGCTAAAATCTATTTAAGAATGATATATGTAAAAATAAGGCAAAATGATACTATGAATTATGAAAGCCATTATAACTCTGCTGAAAATAAAACAATCATGATCCTGATGGGATTAATGGTTGGACTCCTTGTAGCTGCCTTTGATTATTCAATCATGGCAACAGCCATGCCCAAAGTTATTAACAGTCTGCAGGGGATGGAATATTATGTATGGCCTTTCACAGTTTATATGCTAACTTCAACCATTTCTATAATCCTTTTTGGTAAATTATCAGATATTTACGGTAGAAAACATGTTTTAATCCTTGGGATTATCATATTTGTTGTAACTTCAGTTATGTGCGGTTTTGCAACCAACATGTTTGAACTGATATTATTTAGAGGACTTCAGGGAATTGGGGGTGGAATTTTATTATCCCTCCCCTTCATTGTGGTTGGAGAAATCTTTTCCCCAAGGGAAAGGGCCAGATACATGGGGATACTTGCATCGGTATTTGGACTTGCAGATGTCTTGGGGCCCATTCTAGGCGGTGTAATTACCGATACGTTAGGTTGGAGATGGGTTTTCTTTGTAAATGTTCCAGTTGGGATTGCTGCTGTAACCCTGATTTTTCATTCCCTTCCAAACTTTAAATTGCCAGATGTTAAAAAAGTCATTGATTACCCTGGAATCCTTACCTTCACATTAACCCTAAGTGCACTGTTTCTGGGATTAACACTTGCAGGCGATCTAAATAGATACTCATTAACGGAGATAGGCGGATTTCTCATATTTTCAGGATTCATGTTCACCCTCTTTATCTTGGCTGAGAAAAAAGCTGTGGAACCTATTTTCCCATTACACCTCTTCAAAAATTCAATATTCACTGTATCTGCTGTAGAAAGCTTTTTAGCAAGTGCATTAATGTTTTGTGGGATAATCTACGTTCCATTATTTGCTCAGGGTGTTTTAGGCATGAGTGCTACAAATTCAGGTATTCTAATGATTCCCATGCTTTTTAGCCTTACAATGACCTCAGTAATAACAGGACAGATCATATCCAGGGTTGGAAAATATAAAAAGCTTGTCGTTGTTGAATTTATCATAACTGGAATAGGGGTTGTGCTCCTTGCTACAATGAATGTGAATACACCTTATTCTCTCTTGGTAGCATATTCAACAGTTCTGGGTATTGGTTCAGGAATGGCCTATACCATATTCAATGTTGCAGTGCAGAATGCATTTACGCTGCGAGAAATAGGTATTGTAACAGCTTCTGTGCGATTTTTCAGAAATATAGGTACCATTGTATTCGTTCCAGTATTCGGGTACATAATGAATTTCACTTTAGGAAGTTCAGCTGGGGTTACTGCAAGTTATACTCAAGCTTTAGCACTTTCTATCCAGAATATTTTCCTTATAGCAATAGTACTGGCATTTGCAGGATTGATCGTTGCATTTTTCCTCAAAGAACTACCTTTGGGTGAAAATGCACCTACTAACTCATGATACAATTAAAATTTTAACTGGAGATGGATGAAATGATTAAAGTGGCTGTAACAGGTGCAAATGGAAGAATAGGTTCTAAAATAATTAAAGCCATACTTAAAGAGGAAGATATTGAAGTTGTGGCAGCTATAGGATCACCAAATACTACACTTGAAGGAAAAGATGTAGGTGAGGTAATAGGTGTAGGAAAGATGGGTGTTCCAGTAAATGGTGCACAAAAACTTGCTGAGGTTTTAAAGAGAAATAAAGTAGATGTTCTAGTTGATTTTACTGTAGCAGATGCTGCTGTGAATACCATCAAAATTTCAGCAGAATGTGGTGTTGATGTGGTGGTAGGTACCACAGGATTTTCAGAAGAACAATTAAGTGAAATTAAAGAGTCCATAGAAAAAAATAAGATAAAAGCAGTTATCTCTCCCAGCATGGCTGTGGGAGTTAATGTTTTCTTTAAAGTCATTAGAGACCTTGCAAAAATACTGAATGATTATGATATGGAAATAATAGAAGCTCATCACAAAAATAAAGTGGATGCACCTTCAGGAACAGCCCTTAAAACCTATGAAATTATAGCCGATGAACTGGGAAGAAATAAAGATGAATCTGGTGTCTATGATAGACAGGGAATGGTAGGTGCACGAACTTCTGAAGAAATAGGAGTACATGCAGTTCGGGGCGGAGATATTGTTGGAGATCATACTGTACTCTTTGCAGGTGATGGTGAAAGGTTAGAAATTATCCACAGAGCACACAGCAGACAGTCATTCGTAAAGGGTGTGATTAAAGCGTTACGTTATGTTTTGGAAGCTCCTGAAGGAAAAATTAGTGATATGGCTGATGTTCTTGGTATAAAATAAAAAGATGAAACTTATTTTTTTATCTAAATACATTATAAAGCATCTGAAATTCAAGAAGATGAATGGAGTAGTTTCTTAGTACTCCTAAAAATTCCTAAAAATTATTTTATATTCATACAATCCCTTAGATATTGTTTGGACTCATCTCTTCGTTTAGGATATTGATTCTTACCAATTTTTCCACTTAGCACAGGGTAATTACTTAAAGGTTAGAAAAATTACTTTAATTCATGTCTTAAATAATGATTTGTTTATGGTGTTATAGATCTTTGAGAAATTTTAATAGAAGAAAATGATGATCATAAAAAAAATGAGGATTATAAAATGAATGACATGAAAATTAGAGGGAGATACAAATAATGGACTTTTTTACACATTTTCTCGTTCCATATATCATTTTATTTGCTATTAAGAGCAAAAACAAACTTGAAGGGGCATTTGGTGGTATTTCACTTGACCTTGATACCATCTTCATAGCATGGATAGGATTTTTAGTTCCATATCTCTTTGTCTTTTCACACAGGGGAATTACACATTCTTTTATCTTTGCTGCAATTACCTCTACACTGTTTTTGTATGTGATATCCAGACGGAGTATAAACGGATTCATAGGAAAAATAATAAAACGAGACATATCAGTTGAATTCACTTTAAAAACCGTTGGAATAGCATATTTTGGTGCTCTTACCCACTTGTTCCTGGATTTCTTAACTTCAAAGGGCGTACCCCTTTTATACCCCTTCACACTTCAAAGATTCAGCGCTGAAATATACTACTACATCGACGTTACAACAGCAGTTATCGCCCTTGCTGTTCTGTTGATCCTCTATTTAAGAATGGATATGAAATACAAGAAAGCTGCAATGGTAATTTTTATGATAATCCTGGTGTCATTTGGAGGTATTAGAGCCTATGAGAAGAATGCTGCCCTTGCTGAAAACCCTGTAAGTGAAAACCTCGTTTATTCTGCAGCTTATCCTACAGCGGACATGTTTACATGGACCGTGGTTCAAAGTGACAGTTCAAACAGCACATATTATTCCTTCAACTACAATACACTGAATAAAGAAAAATCAGATGTTAAAAGGGTTCAAAGTCTAACTGTGCATGGAGGCACGGTTCAATCTGCTCAAGAAGCCATTGATAAAGCAGATGAACTGCCAGCAATTCAAAATTTCAGATGGGATGCCTATGATCCATGTATCAACGCCAGTTACAATGGAAAGGAATGGAAGTTAACCTACTTCGATGTTACAGACGACGGATATCGCAGCAACAACATAACAGTGACTGTATAATTAATTTTTTACCTATTTTTTTATTTTTAGACAGTATTTTTCATGTAGTAAGATTCATATTACTAAACTTCGCCACTTACCAATTGGTAATTACCCAATGGTTAGAAAAATTACTTTAAATTAGTTTAATATTTCAAAAAATAGTGGATTAATTAATAATTTGATTAATTCAGGTTTTAAAAGCTTTTTAGATTAGAGGATCCGGTATTTTGGCGTGGGCTTTGTCTTTTAATCCTCCAATTTTTTCTAGTCTTGTTTTTAGGAATTTTTCTCCAGCTTCTGTAGCTCCAAATATAGGTACAGATGCACCGACCTTGAAGACTTCCCTCTCTTTACCCACTTCGTTGATGTATTTGGATGCACAGCTTGTGATAACATCTGCAGTGTCGAACAGGGTTTTTGCATCTTCTTCTGACATTTCAGTTACATGGGCTGCAAATATGTAAATATTGACGTCTTCATTTTCCTTTTCGATTTCACGAAGCTTTTTGGTATCCTCTGCTGATACAACTGAAACTGCAATGTTCCTGTAACCCATGTCAATGGCCTTTAAAACACCTTTTATCTGGTTAATTTCAGCTGTTTCCGGGTTGAGAACATTTTCAGGTCCAATAGTTTCTATGATCTTGGTAATGGGTGTTGTGCTTATGAAAGCTGATATTCGACCGGCCATTCCCTGAACAAATTCAGGATCTGCTAAGATCACTGTTCCGCACCCTTCACTGACGATAACAGCACAATCGATCATGTTTTCATCGAGTAGTGTGCTCAAGGTTTCAGATACTCCGAAGGATAAAAAATCCTTCATACGTAATTTTCTTTCAGGTGTGCACATTCCAAAGTCTTTAATTCGAAATTCTATATTTTTTTGCACGGCTTCAGATGTGATCTCTTTGATCCCTCTGTTTTTATCAAAAATAGGACAGTAATTAATTTTAGGCTCTCCCACCTCAACAACCTTTCCATCCCTTACAACAACCCGTGTTCTACCAAGGGCTTCAATTATATGTTCATCCATATGTTACCACCTGTAAAGAATTGATGTAATATAATAAGTGAAAAGACAATTTAACTCTTTTTAAAAACAGTTGAATAAACTAAATTCCCATTTTTAGTACCAAATATTTTAAATGAATGTTTTCAAAAAGATGTGCAGCTCCGTGGGTATGAAATGGGACCACACAAGTAAAAATAGGGTTTATTTTTTTGTATAATGAATAAGTAAAAAAATTCCAGTTAAAACAAAGTCACCTTAAACTGGTATTTTTTAGAGAAAATGATGATTAAAAATAGGTTATATGGTAATTCCCTGTGATCATTCCTCTGATCCTATAGCAGTACATTCCCAAGGTTGGGCTTCGGTATCAATAGTGGCGAATAGATCAGTTTCTACATCCTCGAATAGATCCTCACAAGTGAATTTTAAATCTTCAGATTTTTTAACGGGATACATTCTGCCTCTTGCACTTTTAACAACTATATCACCCTCTCGGGTTATACCAACTACTAATTGTTTTATCTCTTTTGCCATAATCCCACACTCCCATTTTCAGAATTGATTGTTTATTGTAATTACTTAAAAAAATCTCTAGAAAACTAGGTTTTTCCATTTACATATTATATTAATCAACATATAAGTAGATTATTTTAATGAATTAATGGTTCAACTAGAACTATGAAATAAAAATAAGATGATCAATCGTTGAATTTCTCTTCTAGCTCATTAGCAGCAGCATATATTAATTTTGTTAATTCGATCCCTTCTTTTTCTCCCAATATTTTGGAATATCTTTTGTATAGGTTTTGCCAGCATTCCTCTATTTCTTCTTTCAAATTTTCTCCTTTTTCTGTGGGATAGATATGTGAAACTTTTCCTTCGGCCTTTCTGGTGGCTAATCCTTTGATTTCAAGTTGATCTATAAATCTTGAGGTTGTTGAAGGTTTGATATTTAATATTTTACTTAATTCAATTTGTGGAAGTCCAGGTTCTGTGTTAATGGCCATTAAAGCAAAGGTATGGGATGTTGAGAGTCCTATCTTTTTAAATTCTTCATCAGCCATTTTGTTTATGAGTCTGTTGAGTTTATTACTTGCAAAATATAGGCAGCTGCATAGGGTGTCTTCGCATCTGGCATCTTTTTTCATCTAAATTCACCTGATTTTATAGTTCTCTTGGAAAGGATATATCGAAACGTTTATATATTGTTTGTGCATACAACATAAAATTAGTTGTACATACAATTAACTGTGGAGGAAGAAGTATGGAAAAAATAGATATAGGAAGGAATGGATTCGTTTATCCAATGCCAGTTGCACTTTTAGGAACAAAAGTAAATGATAAAACCAATTTCATGGCACTTGGATGGGTGATGAGGGCAAGTATGAATCCCCCACTTTTAACTGTTTCTGTAAATAAAAATCACCTCACAAACAAAGCTATTCGTGAAAATAAGACCTTCAGCGTCAATTTTCCAAGTGTAGACTTGATGGAGAAAACTGATTACTGTGGATTGGTATCTGGAAAAAGCACAGATAAATCAGAGCTATTCGAGATCTACTATGGAAACCTAGAAACAGCACCACTGATTGAAGAATGCCCATTGTCTTTGGAGTGCAAGTTAAACGATATTTATGAAATGCCTACAAGCGATCTCTTCATTGGAGAAATAGAAAGCACGTACACTGAAAAACAATATTTATCAGATGGTAAACCAGACATCAAAAAGATGAACCCTGCAGTTTTAACCATGCCCGATAACAACTACTGGGGTGTGGGTAAAAACATAGGTAAAGCCTGGGACATTGGGAAAAACCTAAAAAAATAGAAAATTTAACCTATAAACCAGAGTAAAGAGGTTTTTTCAGGATTTTTTTTAAGCCAAATTGGAGATATTCCTCTTTGACCGAAAAGGTTTATAACACCAAATTATAATAGTTGCTTAAGCAATGATTATGGGGTGTTCCATGGAAAAAAATGAATTGACCGATCTGGATGATTTCTTGATATACCAAATATATGGATCCGCACGTTTGTTACGGTTTCACCTTCAAAAGTTATTGGATGCAAATGAACCAAACTTCACGCCAGAACAGGCCTTTTTACTCTACAAATTGTATATGGAGGATGGTCAGTCCCAGAGACAGCTTGCAGATAAAATTCTAAATGATTATCCTAACATAACTAGACTTATTGACAAACTAGAAAAGAAGGGATACGTGCGCAGGGAAATCGCTGAGAACGATCGTAGAATGTTTAAAATTTACATGTCAGAAAAGGGTAAATCCCGTTTTAATAGTTTTATTCCTCTAATAATGGATGAAAGAGAGAAATTATTGGAGGGTGTCAGTTCTGATGAGGAAAAAATTGTTAAAAATGTTTTAAAACGTATAGAAGAAAATGTACGGAAATATTCCTCATAATCTTTTGTTATTTTTTCCAGTTTTCCAGACTAAATCTTTAAATAATAGTTGCTTAAGTAACTATTATAAAAGTAACCATTACTAAAGTAACTGAATTAAATATATTAAAATCATGAAGAGATTGGCTTCATTTTTAGTCAATAAATTGTACAAACTGTTGAAGAGGGTCCAATGATAAAAGAAGCAATTAAAATATTTAAAAATGATCTTAAAACGATTAAAAACCTCCCATTACTTATAGTTTTTTTGATAGTGATTATTTCTTTACCTTCACTCTACATCCTGCTCACTGTTCCATCGGTATGGGATCCATATTCTCAAACCTCGAATATTAAAGTTGCTGTGGTTAACAATGATTTAGGTTACACCACTAATGGAACATACTACAATGTTGGAAATACATTGTCAGATGAATTAAAAAATAATAGAAATTTAAGCTGGCAGTTCGTTGATAAAAATACTGCATTATCTGGTGTTAAAAATGGAAAATATTATGCAGCATTAATAATTCCGAGTGATTTTAGTGAAAATTTGCTTTCCATCGAAACCACAACTCCTCAACGGGCTAAAATAGGATACATAGACAATGAAAAATTGAGTCCCATTGCAACAAGACTTACCAGTGCTGGAGCAGATGGGGTACAAAACAAAATTAACGATGAAATAATTAAAACCATTGACGGGATCATCTTTGGTAAGCTTAGTGATACAGGGAAGTTAGCTAAAGAAAACAAAGCACAGTTCCTTAAATTAAGATCATCAGTAAATGAGTTAAATGGAAAGATTGATACTATTGATGCATCGATATCCGAAGCAAATTCAGATATGAATACTGTAAACCAGATATGGCCCAAAGTTAGCACAGCACTGCCTGAAATACAAAAATATTCCAATTATGCAAGAAAAAATTATGATTCTCTCTACCATCAGATCTTATCTGATCCACAGAAATCTTTAACCAAAGTTCAGAACATGGAATCACAGGTCAACACCACCATAACTGGCCTCAAATATGTTGATGCTATTTTAACCAGTTTATACAACACAACAGGGGACCAAGAATTAAAACCAGTCATCGCCCAAATTGAAGACAACATCACCAAAGCAAATCAAGTTCTCGTTGTTTTGAAAAATGTAGAAACTGCTATAAAAGATGGTAAAAATCCAAAAGGAAAACTGGCAGAGTTAAAATCTTTAATTGACCAGATGGATGATGGAGTAAATACCTTAGCAGCCAATAAAGCAGGTATAAACCAGAAAATTAATAATGCTGCTGCCACATTAAGTTTGGTTAACTCAAAATGGCCTACAATTAAAAGTGCTATTCCAATAGCTGCAGCTAAACTTAACTCAATAGATGAGAATGATATAGATAAGTTGATCTCATTTTCAGATACTGATGAGGAGGATGTTAAAAATTATTTTGAAATTCCTGTGGAATTGGATAAAAAAAGTATGTATCCTGTGAACAATTATGGGTCCGCCCTTGCTCCATTTTACATTGCCCTATCATTGTGGATAGGGTGTCTTATATCTGTGGCCATAGTATCTGTGCGTTTGAAATCGAATAAAAAATATGGGGCTAGAGCTGCTTATTTTGGAAGAATGAATTTATTTTTAATGATAAGCATATCCCAGGCGTTATTAATTGCATTGAGTGCATTGTTCCTGAATGTACAAACTTCATCAGCAGCACTACTGATCTTAACTGCACTGATGATAGGTGCGTGCTTCATGGTAATCTTGTATTCACTGGTTTCAGTCTTTGGAAGTCTGGGAAAGGTCATGGCAGTTGTATTGTTGATTTTACAAATTGCGTCATCAGGAGGAGTTTATCCTGCAGAACTGCAATCTGGTTTCTTCCAAGTTATACAGCCATTTTTACCAATGACCTATGCTATTAGAGCCATCAGAGAAGTGGTTGCAGGAGTTTTATGGACGAGTTACTGGTACAACCTGGGGATATTGTTCATATTTACAGGTGTAACCATGGTGTTAACTTTGTTGGTTGTGGGAAAAATAAAAGATTCTCAGGGTCTTGAGGAAAAATTAAAGGAAAGTGGTTTGGTTGAATAAGTTCTAAAACATTTATTTTTCCCTCTTTTTTCCTCATAATAACCTATTGCCAGTATCTTCATCCATTCTTTTCCCTTTTTCAATGAAAAATGCCCAGAGAATCAAAATATTATAATCCCCAACTGATTTAACTTTTGAGTAAACAATTTAACTGAAGAAGTACTCAGGGAAAGATCCAGGGATAGTGGGATCATAATAATAGAAAAGATTTATATTATTAAACTTTTAATTAATCTATGGGGTAACCTACGAAAAGATGAAATCCCCTTCCTTTTCCATTGGAGGTGAAAGAATAGACAATAAAGTTATTGCAGCAATAATAATAGTTCTTTTGATTGTAGTTGGAGCAGTTTATGTTTTTGAAACTCAAAACTCCAGCACGCCCATGAATAATACCACAAATACAACCAATGATACAATTACACAGTCCAATGCCACAACCTCAACACAGAACACCACCACTAAGACAGAAAAAGCAACTAACACAACAAATAACAAGCCACATGTAAAAATATCTGCAGCAGAAGCAAAAAAACTTGTAGAACAAAACGGGCAAGATGGAGGAGTCCCAAGTTCCTATAAAGCAGGCACGCCTACTTTAATTAAAGTTGCAGGGGAATATTACTGGAAAGTACCCTACTTCGGTGATTACATGTATGTGAATGCAAACACTGGTGATGTGGACGCGCTATTATAAGTTTACTCTCCACTTTTTTTTATTTTAGAAATTTAGAAATCCTGATGTCTTTTCAACTTCTATATAGAAAATCATTGCAGGTTTATCACTTTAATTTTCTATAATTCTACTGAATGATGCTTGAAGGTTCTGTAATCACACCACTTAACACTGCTAAAAATACAATCACGACATTCACAATCAATTTTAATGGATTCAATGTATAACCGCAATTACTGTAACGGGTTGCGCAGGATTTTTCACTTCTCTTTAAAATTTTACCAATTTCCTTAAAGTTATAACCTTTCTCACGTAGTTTACACATTTTAATATCTTCATCAAAGGTCCATCTACAACCTAAACGGCTGTCCTGATTCTCACTCATTATAACCATCTTCTAAACAAATTAGAATTATACAGTTTTTTATCTATAGATGTCTATTATATCTGGCACATTTAAATTGATCTTTATGGATCAAAATTTAAAGATTTATGAATAATTTTTGTCAAGTGGAACTGAAATTAAAGATCTAAATTTACTTCGTTAGGATCGATTTTTTTTACTGCAAAGTTGTTATTTTAATTGAAAGTTTAAATTTAATAACTTTTAAAAAAAAATTATTTGATATTCTTAAGTTTATTCAGTTATCAAAACATTACAAACATGCAATAAAATAATGTTTGTACTGTTTATACTGTTATAATAAAAAACATGAATTAATACGAAGAATTTAAAAAGCTTCCATTTGTGAATAATAAAATTCCGGACAATATAAGTTTACTTGCAGGGCCCTTTTTTGATGAAGGTGAAAGAAATTTTAAAAGTTATATGTCAAGGCACAAATTTACTTCGTTAAACTAACCTATAATGGATTATACAGTCGTTATATTTATAATTAATAATTAATAAATAATATTATATGAATCCTGAAGATGAAGAATTAATTGAGCAATGGTTTTTACGGAGGAATATTAGTTCAGGAACCCAAAAGAGTTACCTGATAGCAATTAAATCTTTTTCTGAACTTATGGACAAAACACCATCGGAATTAATTGATGAAGCCGAAACTGAAGAAGATGCTGGTATTCGCCCACGAAAACGTAAATTATACTCTCATCTCCTTAAATATAAAAAACATCTTGAAGAAAAAGTGGCCTCTTCCACTGTAAATCTCTATTTTTCAGCAATTAAATCATTTTATAAAGCCTTTGACATAACACTCCCTGAGATAAAAATGGACAAAGGGGATATTGGGCTTGAAAAAAACATTGGGAAGCCTCTTACACGGGATGATATTCGTAAATTAATTGGTGCAGCGTCGATTAGGGAACGAGCACTCATATATTTGATGGTCATGTCAGGAATGGGTCAAAACGAGGCGAGAAATTTATCAATTAAAAAGTTTTTGACTTCTGCCAGTGTTGCCATAAACAAAGAGTTAAAGAATCTTGATGATCTATTTCAAAACGAAAATGAAGTCTTAAAAGAAGTTATAACTATTGAAATTCGACGTGAAAAGGTAAATTATCGTCATCATACATTCATACCTCCTGAGGTTAGTCGAGAGATCATAGGTTACCTTAAAGAACGTTGCTACGGGACTAATGAAAAAATTCGTATTAAAAATATCAATGAACCAATATTTGTAAATAAAAAAGGTAAAGAATTATCTAGAGACAGTGTAGTTACTAATTTCCGCCGAATAGGACAAGATGCAGGTTTTCAGAAAGAAGATGGAGCTTATGCATTCTGGAGAAGCCACGCACTTCGAAAATTTTTCATCTCAACTATCATAAACAAAAGAGGCGAAAAAATCATAGCAGACTACATGGCAGGACATAAAATAAACGACCAAGATCGCACATACTGGCAAGCGAATCCAGATGATTTGAAAAAAAAGTATATCCAAACATTACCTTACCTCTCTATAGATGAAGCAAAGGTTAAAGATGTAGAAACTGAAGAATTTAAAACCTTAATAGCAGATTCAAAGAAAAAGGACAAAGAGATTGATACTCTTGAAAGGAAAGTAGATGTTTTGGAGTCTTTAGTAGATGGGTTGATAGCTCGAAATGAATTGGATAAACCTAAAGACTAACCTTTTTATTTTTATAATTATTTTTAGATATTTTTCTTAAGTTCATTTTAACACTATTTTTTTAAAAAACCTTTTTATCCTTCTTGATTTTAAATTAGGCTCTTATAACAGGATTTATTTTTAATTTAATAATATTATTATAATTATTAGTAATACTTATATTCCAGAAACTTCATAAAAACTAGCACAACTAGTATGAGGTGATTGTTTTTGAAAGTTGCAAAAAGCGTGACATTGGATCTAAAAGACATGCATAAAATAGAAGAAAAGATAAAAAAAGGTGAAACAAGTAATTTCAGCCATTTTGTAAGGTTGGCAATTCAGGAAAAGCTTGAAAGGTGAGATAATGTCGGCGAAATTCAACGATAAGCTGAAAAGTATTTACCAAACCTACAAAGATGATGAAAACCCTCCCGTACCCATTAGTAAAATAAAAGAATATCTGAAACTTTCAGGCGTTGAACTGGATGAATAACCTCCGAGGTTTCAAATGTCTGAAGAACGAATGAATGGTGTTTACAGTGGGAACCCTCCAAATGATTCAGTATTAGACAATGGATTGGCAAAGTTACCTGAGAAGCTGAACTCCCCACCTGTACCCCATTTTAGAGGCAAACCTGTACAGCAGGCAGGTGATGGTTTTAGTTTATTTTTTAAAGAAGTCAATGGGTATGAGTACTGGCTGTCCGAGGAGAAAAGAGGTTCCTTTTACCTTGTGCAGTGGCTGGAGCTCACGGATTCTGAATCAAGAAGGTTTCACAGGAAGATCTCAAACCGTAACGGTCTGGACGTGGAAAACAAAAAACGGGACGTTAGTTTAACCAATTATCTTCATGATAAAACAGGGGTAGAAAAGGCAGAAATTTCCCAATATCTGGAAGAAGTGGGTATATTCATAGGGGAAAACAGGCTTGAACTCTCTCCAGTATTTGAAGAACCTGAATTACATGAAAAAATTCCACCAGAAAAAGAAGCTGACGATATCCCTGAAGAAAAAAGGAAAGAACTGATACAACTTTTAAAACGGCCTGACCTTCTAAGTTTTATTGATGAAGCCCTATATGAAAGGTCCCCAGACGACGGTTTTATCATAGGTGAAGTGGAGTCGAAGCACACCCTTAATTTTAATTGTTTGGGAGCTAGGTTGGGATTATCAACTATAAACACCCTGAAAGGAGACTCTTCTATCGGTAAAACCAACACAGCCAACGTGGTGACTGGACTGCACCGCACCAAGAAGGTTGGGAGTCTCTCTGACACTGCACTGAAGTACGCTGACGATTTAGAAAACATCGACATTCTCTACATTCAGGAAACCCTGGAGGAGGAGTTCAAGAACAAGGAAACCAGGCTAATGTCAGCAGATGATGGAGGGTTCATTGCTGAGACAACTGTTAAAAACCCTAAAACAGGACAGTTCGAGGTGCAGCAAACAACCATACCAGTTAAAACACTTGTTACAACCACCACAGCTATTGAACTTGACCCTGAATTCGCCAGCAGGAACTTCATAATACCTGTAGATGATAGTGAAGAACAAACAGAACGGATTTTGGGGGAAAACTTCAGATCCACAGAGAAAAAGCTCCAGGAGTTAAAGGGTGAGATCGATTTTAATCATAAATATGAACTTCTTAGGGAATCTTATAAAATATTAAACCCTTATCTTGTCTTGATTCCTTATGAAACCGATTTAATGGACATCTTTCCAACTTCCAACCCTAGGGCCCGCAGAGATTCTAAAAAGCTTATGCAACTCATAAAGGAGAGTGCCCTGCTCTTCCAGTATCAGCGATGTACAGCAGAACTTCACGAAAAACATGTGCTTGTGGCTTCTTGGGTTGATCTGGCCCATGCTATCCTCCTGAGTGGTCCAATAATGGAGGCAACGATTACGGGTTTTGATAGAAGACTGCTTGAATCCCTGCCCATTATATATGGAATAATAGATGAAACAGGGTACGTCACCACTAGATCGCTACAGAAAGAACTTAGAAAATCATCAAAATATGCCTGGCAAATATTGAACTTCTTTGAAGATAACTCGTATATCTGTCATGACAATGAGACAAAAAGAGAGTATGGCATCAAGGGAAAGACTAAAGTTTACGTAAAAACTGAATCAAACAAATATAAAAGTCTGATTTTAGATATCGGAAATATAGATTGGATTAAAATTAAAAATAAAGAGGAAAAATTCATAAAAACACAAATTCCAAATTCCTCACACACAGTAATAGATGAAATATACCTGCCACGATACGACCCATCTGTTCCAAACCATGTGGTTTACAACAAAGTCTCTTTATCTTCTGAGGAACTTAGAAATTACAGAACCAACGGCAGACACGAAGCTAAAATTCATAATAAGCAATCAGAAAATCTGATAGAAGATAATAGAATTGAAAATAGGGATAAAGTTGTTAAACAGGTAGATGGCGCCGACATTGATTACAGGAATCTGACAATTATAGAGAAGGCCGTGCTCACAGAACTTGCCAGCTTCAGCAAACATTCAATCAGATCCATCATCAAGGAGCTGAAGGACCGCTTCCACACAGACGAGATAATGAGTACTATAACCCACATGGAGGGTAAAGGATGGTTACAATAAGCCAAACCAAACTTTCTAACCTGCCAAAGAAGTGTAAGGTAGAAAATCAAAAACCTGAACTTTTACTGAAATGGGATGGAATTAGGCCAGATTTGAAAAAATTTGTTTTGTTACACTTGATCATGGTTGTTGAAGATTACAGGAACCCCTATGATAAATTAACTGTTAAAAAATTGATTAAGGAGTTAAGCAGGAACATGGGTGGAATAGTCAAGTCCCAGGTGAAGATTTTCGTTGAAAATTTAATCTATGGTGATTACATAGCTGAATCCTACATGGATGGTGTCGTTACCCTGACTGACAAGGTTTACACTGACTTGAAGGAGATCGACAGACTCATTTCTGGAAAGAATCTCAAAGAGAATGAAAATCTGGAGGTTGGAACATGAAGGGACTCCAAGCTTTCTACAATGATTTTTATGGGGGTGCATTTCACAGGCACTTCAGGCGTCCACCTGACTTCCACCAGCCCAAGTTCAGGATCCAGTTCACAGTTGAAAACCCAAAAAGTCTGTACCTCCATGTAGATAGGAACAGTGGCAACCACCCATGTTACGTGCACCTGTACGATCATGGAAGTAAGCGTAATTTAAAACTAGGAAACCCCAAGAGGATGGTTTTTGATAGGGCTTTCTTTGATTTTGATGTGATGAATAACAATATCAAAAAAGTTAAGAAAAAACTGGTTGAACTTAGAAGCCACGGCATCAACCACAAAAAGGATGAACAGGAGAAACTCAAGGAACATCTCCAGAACATGATAATAAAAGATAAAATAAGTGAACCTGCAGTAAAAGAAGCCAAGAACTTTGCAGTTGAGTTTAAAGAAACCTTTGGCAAATATCCAATGTTATTCTTTAGCGGATGCAAGGGCTGCCATGCCTACACTTTTTTCAGGGCCACAGGGTTCATAAGCCTCAACAGAACTATCTCGTGGTTTACAGAAAACGCCAAAAAAGCCTACAACTACCAGACCCTTGACACAGCAGTTTCCAAGGATGCCCAGGCCAGGCTCTCAAGGGTGCCCTACAGCAAACACCAGTTAACGGATTTAACTGTTGTACCCTTCACAATAGATGATAGTTACGATGAAATTATTGAAAAATCCTTGAATCCCAGCGTCGAATCCTTTGAAAGGGAACATTATTCAACGAATTTCCATAAACACCTTCAAGAGATAGATGTTGTTGAGGAGTATAACACTAAAATGAGGAAACCTAAAGAAACAGTTAAAAATCAGTTTAAGGGTTCGAAGGACTCTGGACCTGTTGAAGATCACCGCGTATTCTTCAAATCTTTACTGGGAGATCCTGTGAGGGAGTATCCTGAGAAGGAATATGTGATGTACCAATGCCCTTTTTCAGACCATGAGGATCTTAAACCTTCTTTTAGGGTACATAAAACTGGTTATTACTGTTATGGGTGTCAGAGGAGGGGTAATTATTGGCAGTTTTTGAAGGATTGTTATGGTTGGGGCTATGAAGAGATTAAAATACGATTAATATCTAAAAAAAATTAAGAACAACAAAAATTGGGGTTAAATTAAAACACTCTTATTAATGTTGAATGAAATATTGATAAAAGATATTTGAATTATAGGATGAAATATGAAAAAATATGTATTTATAAGCTTTAATTTACCCGTTTAAATTATTATGGGGGGACTTGTTTGTACAAAAATATTGATGCTGTTGTAAAAGGAGAACATGATCCTGATATTTTATATTTTTTTATTAAACAATCTATTAAAAATTTAGGAAAGGAAAAAAGGATAGATATAACGGTACCGGAAGAAAAAAAATTGAAAATTAATCTTATATTTGATTTAGAAGTATTCCGAGCAGTTATGCAATATATTGAAGAGTTTGGAATTTATTTTTTATCTAACATAAATAAATCGAGTGATTTATCCAAGAGTATAGTTGAAACTAGACCTAATGAAATCAAAACTGCTTTTCAAAACTTTATTGATGATGGGCATAATGATTTTGCTAAAAAGAAGGGTTATAAAGATTATAAAGATCTTTTAAAGCAAGTATTTAGCATAACTTCACAGTCAATCAATGCAGACAGAAAAGAAGTGTATGGTAACTTAAAAAACTGTATTGATATGATTGCATGGTTTTTCATATATTATTCAGATTTGTATAATGCAATAAAACATGGATCTAGAGTATTTCCACAAAATTATCATAAAATGGATATAATTGATAATAAAAACGAGACAATATTAACTGTCAATATAGATGAACCTTATTTTGAAGCTATTTGTAAAGATAGTAAAAAGAGTACTAGTGATGTATATGCAATGATTTATCCGGTAAATCTTTTGATCACAGATTCAATTAGGATATTGGAAGATGTTCATGAAATATTTAATTTTTTAAGAAAGACTAATAAATACAAAAAATCTTCTTCTTTCAACTATAAAATCATTGACAACTTTTTAGGATATAAAAAGATTTATAATGAGGATCATAGCATTTTTTTAACGGGTGTTCCTGAACTAGATAAAATAAGTTCAGGTGAACCAATACTATATGCTAAGATCTCAATTAAGGGTAACACCATTGAATATCATATTTCTAACAAAAAATCTATTGAATATCCATTTAGTGTACGTTTTGGGCAGGATTATAGTCATAGTCCTAAACCAGGTACCAAAAGTGATTTGAAAATAAGTTCCAGTTTATACATGGATGTAGAGCAGCTTCATAATATGATTAAACTTAAAGAATTAGCAAGTTCTCATAATAATATTAATGTTTTATTTATTGATGATAAAACTGGAATTAAATCAGATAAAATGGAATACGGTGGTTTAAATTTTCCTTATCTTCCTTTAAAATACGATGTTAAGGTCATTAAATTTTTGCTTAAATTAAAAAAGATTACAAATGAAATAATACCCACACCCACATTCCTGTCCGATTCACAAAAAGAAATATTAACTTCAAATATTAATCGTAAAAACTGGACTCAAGCCAAAGCTAAAAAAGTTTTAGATAACATAAAAAACAATAAAAAGGACATAGTTTCATTTTTCATCAAAAAAATATACCCTGATGGTACAGAATTAGAAAAACAATTTTTAGGAAGCACTGAAAATTTAAATTCATTTGGTTTAACCGCATTTAATGAAAACTCAAAAAAGAAGAAGAAATTTAATATTAAAGATTTGGTAAATAAAGACTGTAAAATTGAAAGAACTTTTACAGATCCTAATAAATTCATTGAAGGACTTAAATCTTCTTTAAGAGGCAATAACATTAATTCTACAATTGAAACAAAATATAATGATGAAGAGTTTGGAATGCAACTTACTGTTGAACTGAATGAGGAATACTGGTATAATGAGTATATTGTTTTAATAACAATAGAATTCAGAAACAAAACACAATCATGATCATCTATTATTCCAAGGGTGCATTTTTATTTCTTTGTTGATTATACTTCAAAACATTACTTCTCACACCCCCTTCCACTATGTCATAGAATTGTCTTAAACATAGTCAACCTGTGACTAACGAGAAGATCTACTGGCGTTTAAGGCCCAAGGTTACGTCTGAAATGCGATGGCACCACGTACTTATGATGCTGAATGATGTGTCTAGACAGATTCGGAGAGATAATCAGGATCCAAGACAGGTTACACTCTCCTATTATAAATTCAAAGGGTATGAAGTGAAACCTGGGCAGCCGAATTTAACTCCACCAAGAAGGAAAAAAGAAAGTAAGGAAGTTCAAGCTAAACTTTTTTGTTAAAAATTCATTGATCCTCACTAGCAAGGGTACTGGTAAGCTTAACATGCTCAACCCCTTTAAGCCTCATGATTTTTTCTGTTAAGTCACGAAGGTATTTTACGTCTCCATGAACTATTATAACTTCCAAACAGTACTTATCGGCCATATGCACGTGCATGGTTGAGTTTATGTAGTTCTTGTAATCGTACTGAATCTCAGTTAAGTCCTCCATAACCCCTGTGTAGTGATGATCGTAGATAGCAGTAATTACGCCAATTCGCTCCCCTTCAATCTCATTCATCCACTGATAGCGGAGTATGTAATCCTTTAGAGCATCTCTAATTCCCTTGGACCTGGATTGATATCCCCTATCCTTTAAAACATCATCGAAATCATTTAATATTTTTCTAGGTAAGGACATGCTGATTCTCATCATACCGTTTCCTCCTTTATTATCTATTATTATAATATTATTATGTATTAAATATTACTTTCTAGTTAATAAAATAATGCCAAATTGTCATTTCCCTTCAAAAAAACTAAGATTTTATATACTTTTATTCATAAAAGTATTACTAACAGATCGAGTGGTTGTATTTGGATGGAAAGGAGAATTAAAAAAGCCATTGAAGAGGTCCAGAGGGATACATTACTACCAAACCGTTTCCTTTTTGTCCAATATACCCGCTTTGAACGTGTGAATTACAACAAACTCAAACTTCTTGCTTTTGTTGAAAATCAGAGCTGTGGGGCTTTACTTAGAGATCTGACAACTGAAGCAATCAAAAACTATGAAAAAAAGAATGGAAGCCTAGTTAAACTAGCCAGGGAGGCTCTGAAAGATGAGGAGGTGTCCTGATGAACATAATGATTTTTGTGTCCGCCGTGCTTGCATCATCTGTGCTGCTTGTCCTCTGCACATCTTTTTTTGCAAAGTTCATAGACTTTGCAGCTTAGATCGATCCAAAAACAAAAGAATGTTGATAAAATCCCTTCCAGAAGCTTGAAACAGATTAAAACCTTAACTTTCAAGATCCTGCAAGTATTATTATTTATATAGGAGGTGAAAAAAGTTGATTTCTAACATGAAACTGACCGATATCATTCTCGTGAGAGATTTTGTAGATGAGCTGGATGCAATTGCTTCAAAGTACTGTGTTGACCGTGAGGAGCTCATTGAAACTGTTCATAGAATTGATAAGATACACGTTCCATGCATAAGGCCATAGTATATATAAGATTATTTACAAAATATTAGATTGTGTGGCGCTTCGTTCTCGTGGCGTCACCTATTGACCCTATTTTTTACTGTTCTATATAGTGCACTTATCCCGCCGGTAGGCGGGCCGCTCCAGAAATCAACTCTTTTTGTCAAAAATAAGAAAAAAGAAAGTATTTAATTTATTTGAAAAATCAAACCGTGTTCGTCTTCGTTCTCATGGATGTAACCGATTTCAACAGTGTTTTCATCGGTGCATTCCCATAAAAACCATGTTATTAAGGATTCAATGAGGAGATTCACTTTGAACCCCTCCACGCTTGCAGCCTGCCCTTGACTTTCTGCTGAAGATCCCTGTTCGTCATGTACTCGATAAGGAGACACTCAGCTATCAGGTTGATCTTGATCCCTCCAGATGCCCTTCTGACCTGTTGATTCATCCTTTCGGGGATGTTGAGACAGAACCTTTTCTTTTTCATCCTTCTAACTCCTCATAGTACTTTTCTGTTCTTTCCATGCCCCTTCTAAACTCTTCTGCATCATCGTAGACTTCAAGTACAAGGTCCCCTTCACAGTAGGTGAATATTGTACGGTCTTTGGCTGAGATCCAGACAAGCCTGAGTTCACTACAGCTCCACCTGCTCATGAGTTTGAAACTTGGTGGGATGAAGTGGAGAAACTCCCTGGGCGTCCTGAAGGTAAAGCCCCTGTATATTACGGATCCTTCCCTGTGCTCTGATTCTCCCTGCGCTGCCAGTTCCATGAGTTTTGAGAAAGAGAGGCTCATTATAAGCCCCTCCATGTTAATCTGTATTCTTTTCTGTAATCTGCTGCTTTAATGTCTCTTTCAGTTAATAAGTCGTTAAGGACATCATAAAGTATGTCCCATTCTTCACGGCTCAGTTCCTCATCCCTTGCGTTTTCTATTTTCTCTTTGAAGTCCTCGAAGATCCCATCCAGATCTAGAATCATTTCGTGCATCAGACTCCCTCCTGAAGTTCCATCTCTGCCAGGTTCTGTTCCACCTTACGGACTTCATGCAGTGCCTGGGGGATCAGGTTCTTGAGGTCCTCCATGACTTCATCGGCCCATTTTTCACCTGAGAAAAATATTTTTCCGCCGTCCAGGTTTTCATTTAAAACCATTTCATACCTTCCAGTCCTGCAAACTATGGCATTAAGCATCTTGCAGCCGAAGGCGTCCCCCTTAAATGGGTTCGTCACTTCAATCTCGATTTGTGCTTCTTTTTTGCTTATTCTCGCTTTCATTTACATCACCTATTGACCGGAGACTTAAGACTTTTCTGTCTCCAATTATTATTATGTAATCCGAGTTATATAAATGTTTCGCCCTCTACGTCCTTATTTTGACGTATAAAAAGATTATCATGATTTATATGCACTAATACCCCACCCCCATGTTTTTTAAACCGTAAAACGCCGACACAAAGAAAATAAAAAAAATAAGTTTTTGTGTCGGCGTTTTGCCCCAACACACACAAAGAAAATTTGCAATGGTTACTTTGATAGTTGTGTTAGTGGCGAGGATTTCCCGACCTAAAGAATAGGATGAGGTAAGGAAGTAAAACTAATATCAATGCTATTAAAGAGTGGTGTTTTCGATCCTAATCCTCTATAAAAATAAATCGGGCCGAAGGCCCATAAATGACCCCTGTCGGGTGGTGGGTGGTGGGTGGTGATATCGGCGCCCTAATACTACGTATTAGATCATCAATTAGAAGAAATAGCATTGTTAAAAGTAGTACCTCTCTTGCCTCATCCGATTCCAAAGGAGGGAAATCCTCGAAACCCACTAATAAGATAATTATAACGATATTTATAACATCAAATACAAAATATCAGAGATATTAAATGAAATGAAGAATTATCTCCTCTGGAAGATATAACTAAAAAATAATTCAACAATCATTTTGTTGGAGCTTTATCTTTTTCTGTTTGTGGTTTATAAAGCCAAAAATTAATGGGTTTATTGGGGTTATTTGAATGAAATCCTTTGGTAGAATTAAAAGATAATTGTAGTTTCTTTGATTTACAGGTTTTAGTGACTTGTTTTAAAATAGGGCATCGATATTTATCAGTATTACTGATTTTAATTACCTCTTTTGGTGGAAAAAGAAGAGACTGGCCATTATTAAGTATGTCCCATTCTTCAAATTTTTCGTAACTTTCCCAGGAATATCTTCCCATTCCTGCAAAAATATCTGCTAACTGAATGAGAGGAGTACTAGAAGTACTTGATTCTTTGATTTTAACCGATTTTGTAAACATTTCGAAACCAATAAATGATTTACTATCCTTCAATGTATGAAAACCATTGCTAAATAGTATATCTTCTAATAAATCCCAATTAATGGCACTATTTTGATCTGGAAATAAATCCCAAATGCTTTCATTTTCCCATCGACGTTCTAATACATTTTTAAAAACATGAAAATACATTCGTGCTAAATTAGCAACATCATCTCTATGTTGGATCTTGTGGCTACTATCTTCAATATCCCATGTTAAAACATCTATCCGAATTTTATTTTCGATTGATTTTTTTAATGCAAGATCTATAACTTCTGAAATACCACTTTGCATCGTTTTATTTTTTAATTTGCCCCATTTAAAATTTTTAATTGATTTTCCATGTGAAGAAACTATTTCCATAAATTCTTTTTCTAAAGGTTTGTATTCATTCATGGGCATGCTTATCATGCCAATTGATCTGTATCTGCCGTCATTGTAACTTGATTCATCAGAAAAAGCACAATGTGTAGTTTTGATGTCATCCATTCAAAGCCCCTAATTCAATTTAGTATTACATAGATATATAAATTTATTTTTAACTTAACTGAAATAATTAAAATTAAATTAAAATTAAGTAGTTATTAAAGATTCTGAGAATAAAACCTGAAGAATTAAGTTAAAAACAAAAAAAACAGACTCTGACCACTATTTTAAAAAAATTAGATAAATTAAACTTATCAAAATTAACCAATTCCAAAAAAGATATTCAGAAGTTGCTGACCACTTTCAATAAAAATTAAATAAACATATTTTCTAAAAACAGATTCTCTCCTTCTTTTTCCAACACTGAAAAATCAGCGTTTTTACCCTATAATAGACAAGCACCCGCAACAAATGGGCCACCCATGCGTTGGATCTGTGATTCAGTACATCCACTCTTCAGCTTATATTTCCATCAAGTGTCCAGTCGAAATTTGATCTTCCTATGCGTGCCGGTATCCCTGCTTGCACTACTATCCTGAGCTTTGGATCCTGTGGTGGACCCATGTTAAGCCTTGCATGGTGGTAGAAAGTTCAGCCCATGGTGCCTGAGCGAATAAATTTTAGATTCGCTTCGTTAAGGCAGGCGTCGATGGATAAGCTCTCTCAGAAGACCCAAATGGGCCACCCATGCGGGAGCCGTGTGGAAGCACATACTATTCAGCCCTTCGTTTCTTCCAAGTCCAGCTCCGCAATTTAATCCCCCACGGGTAGGTCCAGATTCTGCTCTACTATCTTGGATAAGCCCGCAGTCTGCCACCCTGCACCCGGCCAAAGCTCCAGTTTCTTCAAAGGGAGTGTTCTCATGGTTTATGGAGCTGGAACACTCCCCCTCTTTGAAACCTGCAGCTTCCCTTTATCTGAAAACCGTGCACCTGCCAATGGTTCAGGCCATGGTACTTAAAAATAAATCGGGCCGAAGGCCCATAAATGCCCCTCGCAGTGGGAATGGGAGGCGGCGGGGAAGGGTTGGGTTATATCATTTAAGCTGGAAACCTCTCATCACCATCTGCATCTCCATCCTCATCTGCATCTCAAACTAAACCCAAACTGAAACTCAAACTAAACTTAAACGTAAGCTCAAACCTGCACTTGAGCTGCTCCCCTGCCTCAAACTCAAGCTGAAACTCAAACTAAACTAAAACTCAATCTTAAACCTAATCTCAAACTCAAAACAATCCTCAACAGAAACTAAACTCCAACCCAAGCGTAAAACTGAATCTCCCGGGCTCCAGTTTCAAAACCTTCCAGCCCTGAGGCGGGCTTGCCCGCCTATTACACAGTTTATAACATGAAAAACCTGTGTCAGTGTATACAACTTCGTTAAACTGCCGAGTATGGCGAAATGTATCACCTCCAGCCAGCATAAATCATAGACACCGCAAGAATTGAATTTTCATCTCCCCCATCCCGCCGCCTCCGCCCTAGCGGCATCGGCGACCGATGGTGCTGGAACCCTTGAAAATTCAATTCATTGCCCCTATGATTTGAATCTGCTGAAACGTGGAATCCTCATTTTGTCATACGACAGTTTAACGATGTTGTATACGCTCCGCAAGATGATAAAGAAAATAAAAAAAATAAGTTTTTATCATCTTGCGTCCATTCCAATTCAACTGAAAATATATTGAAATAGGGATAGCGCTCGTGGGGCGGGGGCCCCTCGATAGGCTCCTCAACATATATTTTCAGGAACAAGGTCAGTTGCGAGAGGGGGCTATGTTTACAAGATGTGTAGGGGGCAAGGGGTTATGAAACGAATTGATTGTTAGGAGGATTGTTAAAAAAGCTGAATTTCTGCCATGGTCCAGGATCCTCTCATGTGCATGTGGAATTGTTGAGAGCAGTTAGTATTGTTCAAATCAGGCAATGTTGATGAAAAGAGAGTAAATTCTTGATTAAAGGAAATAGGGGGTGAGGAATGGTGCAGCTTTTTTCAGGGTAGATTGGGGTTTGATACTTGAAAAAATAGGGCGCTGCACCGCCTCCAATTCAAAACTCGTTTTCACAGTTATTTATATTTTGTTACTAAGAAATTGGGCTGATGCTCACAATGACCCGGTACAGCTCCAGAATCACTCACGGGGCCAACTGCAACTTAACACCAACACATGAAATGTAGTAAAATCGAGCCGAAGGCTCAAATATGCCCCTCAGCCGTGGGAATTAGATAGTAAAATGATATGATACTTTTGTAAGAATGACTGGAACTGTCAATTATTTCGGAAAAAATGAGGTTTTACATACAAATAAAAAAAAAGTTAGGGAATTAAAATTTTAAGCTTTATGCTTGTATACCCTGAGAACCAACTTATAATACAGAGGCGGTTAAGTACTGGTTTTCACAAATTTAGTATTTGCCACCCACCCACAAGCATAAAGTTGAGATTTTTTTACAATTTATTTATTATCCTTCTATTGAAAGTGGAGTGTCTGAGAGCGCCCATCCTTCGATGACCCTGGCACCTGTGGGTTCTGGGTTGTTTTTGAAATTTACGAATTCCATTGTCTTCAGTTCAGACTTTTCACCAGTTTTCTTGTTTTTTATGTAAACTGAATAACGGATTGCTCCCCAATCATCTTCTACAAGTACGTTATCAAGTTCACCTAATTCTATATCAAACACTGAGAACAACTGTCCCATCATGTCTTTGTATTGTTGAAGGGTCAATCGTTTGCCGTAGACGTTGTAATGGGCATCGGGTTCGTATAAGGTATTACACCATTTTAACCATGCCTCATAGCCCTGGTTCCATTCATTAAAACCCTACTGAAAACGTTCCTTTATTGCTTCTTGAAAATTTTTACTCATTTTAAATCACCTCTTATTTAAATATCCACGGTAAAACTCCGAGTAGATTTCTTTTATTTTATTTTTCTGCAATTCTTCATCAATTACTTATGATAATCCGAAATTTTTACGAAACGGTCTACTTTAACCGTTTTTTAAGTCGTATTTTTGGTCTTAAGTGTATCCCGTTGTGTTTTATATAGGTAAGGACACACCAGCCTCGTTAAGGGTTCGAGCAAGCGCTTCCATGTACTCATCGGCGCCATCATGGAATGGGCCATGAACTCCGATTGCAACGTCAAGAAAAGCACTGTACTCTTCACTGACATGGGTTTCCCAGCGCGTGATCTCTCCCTGGTTGTTTGTCTCAACGAAACCATAAGAATAAAAGCTCATTTTCTTGCCGTCTTTTGTGTGCCCCTCGAACTGGGTTTTCATTACGAAACCATTGTCAGAAGGCCAGCATTTGAACTCTGCAGGTCCCCAGTCAGGTAATCTGAGTGAATATGCTTTTGCTTCCATTGTTGCGCTTGTAGACACAGATATGGGATGTTCGCTCAATTTTATGAGCTCATTGCCAAAATAAGGCGACCAGTATACGGCGTTGTCTGCGAACTTCCATTCGTCGTAGGTTGCGCCATCTTTTACTGCTTTTTGATCGTAGGCATTGTGATAACTTTCAGCCATCCTGCGATGCAGTGCGATTCGCTCTTCAAGTTTCAATTTTTCCATATAATACACCTCTCTCATTTTTTTAAGTCATGAACTCCAGTTACATTATATAGTACCATAGTACTAAATAAATCTAACCATAGTACTTAACTCATGTAACTACAATAGTACCTTAGTACTATATAAACTTAACTAAATTCCAATTTTAATTCACTTATAACATACATTTATATTACTGAAATAACATATTGGGGTACACAGTTCAAAAAAAGCAAGAGAAAGAGTTGGATGAAATGAGTGCAAAAGCTAACGATTCAAAACAAAGGATACTTGCAACAGCAATAGATCTCATAAAAGAAAAAGGATACAATTCAGTAACCCTCAATGATATCTGTGCAACGGCAAACGTCTCAAAAAATACGTTCTATTACTATTTCAAGTCAAAGGAGGATCTATTGATCCATTTTTATGGTATCCCTACAAATAAGATAAAAATGAATCTTGCTTCAATTCTTATGGAAGAAGTCAATATAGAACAGTATTGGAAATTAATAGAACCTATGTTGGATTTTATTGTGGACAATGGGCCTGAAATTATTAAAAACATGATATATGCACTTATAAATCAACACATGTTAGAAGTCCAGCCTTCAAAATTTGGATTACCCAACAGTGATGTAGTAAATACAATTATAAAACGAGCACAATCATCAAACGAAATCCGTAACTCATCTGATCCAGTCCTTTTGGCTAATGCTATACGAGCACAGGTCCTAGGTATTATTCTATTCTGGTGCACTGAAAATGGCGAATTTGATCTCAAAAATGAAATTAGACTCATATTGGAAGTATGCTTCGATGTAAAACCTGAACTACGCAAAGCAACAACAAATACATATTCAAAAACTTAATTTGATTATTAACAACAAAATTAAAGAAATTAAAATATTTAAGCAAGGATAAGAAGCCCTTTTCACTTGAAACTGACCACCACAAACAATACTGTCAACGGCAAAATATGGGGACTTCACAGCCTTCAATTGAAAATCAGTGGTCAAACCATGCACATTTTCTTGAACAACAATCTTTTTTCTATTATATTTCAAGTAAAAATGTAAAAAAAATGAGGGGTGGTTAAGAATTTGATTAATTTTAAATGTTTTTTAGATTAGAGGATCTGGTATTTTAGCATTGGGTTTGTCTTTTAATCCTCCAATTTTTTCTATCCTTGTTTTTAGGAATTTTTCTCCAGCTTCTGTAGGTCCAAATATAGGTACAGATGCACCGACCTTGAATATTCCTCTATCGTTACCCACTTCGTTGATGTATTTGGATGCGCAGCTTGTGAGTACGTCTGCAGTGTCAAATAAAGCTTTTGCATCTTCTTCTGACATTTCAGTTACATGGGCTGCAAATATGTAGATATTGACATCTTCATTTTCTTTTTCGATATCTCGAAGCTTTTTGGCATCCTCTGGAGACACAACTGAAACTGCAATGTTCCTGTAACCCATTTCAATGGCCTTTAAAACACCTTTTATCTGGTTAATTTCAGCTGTTTCAGGATCAAGAACATTTTCAGGTCCAATAGTTTCTATGATCTTGGTGATTGGTGTTGTGCTTATGAAAGCTGATATTCGACCGGCCATTCCTTGAACAAATTCAGGATCTGTTAGGATAACTGTTCCGCATCCTTCGCTGACAATAACAGCACAATCGATCAGATCTTCATCGAGTGAAGTGCTCAATGTTTCAGATACACCAAAGGATAGAAAATCTTTCATACGTAGCTTTCTTTCAGAGGTACACATTCCAAAGTCTTTAATTCGAAATTCTATATTCTTTCGCACTGCTTCAGATGTAATCTCTTTGATTCCTCTGTTTTTATCGAAAATGGGACAGTAACTGATTTTGGGCTCTCCAACTTCCACTACTTTTCCGTCCCTTATGACAACCCTTGCTTTTCCAACTGCTTCTATTATATGTTCATCCATTGTTATTTCACCATTTTGCTTATCGGTCTATAGTTTTCCCAAGAGGCTATATAACTATTTTTATATTTGATCTAAATTAATTAATATTCAACTTTAAATGCTGATGAACAAGGACTCATTTAATCTAGAATTAGCAGGAAATGGAAAATAACCTGGTGAAACATTAATGCAAATCGAAGAATCATCCCAAGCAAATCAAAGTTCTCCTCAGGAAGATGATAAAACTGAGGGCGTCTCCCTGATCATGGGAGATCCAAAAAAGGCAGTGATCAAACTTTCAGGGCCGATGATCGTTTCAATGATCCTCATGACCCTTTACAACCTGGTTAATGCAATTTGGGTTGCTGGTCTTGGTGGAGATGCCCTTGCAGCAGTGGGGTTTGTAACACCATTATATATGATACTTGTTGGGCTAAGCAACGGCCTGGGTGCAGGTGCAGCATCTGCAATAGCACGTTATATTGGTGAAAATAAGAAAAAAGGTGCAAATAATGCTGCAATACATACAATATTCATTACAATAAGTATCTCAATCGTCTTGACCGTGTTTCTGCTTCTATTCCTTAAACCAATTCTTATATTCATGGGTGCAGGGAGCACTATAGACTTTGCAATTCCTTTTGGGCAAGTTACCTTTGGAGGAACTATTTTAATGCTTTTTACTGGTGCAGCTTATGGTATACTTCGTGCAGAAGGGGATGCCAAAAGAACCATGTATGCAATAGTAATATCATCAGTCATGAATATGATCCTTGATCCCATACTTATTTACTGGGCAGGTTGGGGTATTTCAGGAGCTGCATGGGGTACAGTCATATCCATGGCGTTTGTATCTGTTGTTCTGCTTTACTGGTTCTTTGTAAAGAAAGATACATATGTTTCCTTCTTAATTGGAGATTTTAAACCAAATCGAGTGGTTGCTAAAAGCATTTTAGGTGTAAGTTTGCCTGCAAGTGCGGAATTTCTTATGATGTCAATTTTGGTAGGTTTAGTTAACGGTCTACTTGTTGTAGTTGCAGGAACAGCTGCAGTTGCAGTTTATTCTGCAGGCTGGAGAGTTGTCATGATAGCTACAATGCCAATAATAGCTGTGGGGACATCAGTAATTACAGTTGCGGGCGTTTCATATGGTGCTCGGAAATATGAAAATATGTTCATAGCACACAGATACTCTATAAAGGTTGGACTCATTATTGCAGCAGCTACAAGCGTTCTAACATTTGTGTTTGCACCCTATATTGCCATGGTATTTGCATACACTCCTAAAAGTGCGTCCTTGGCACCCACAATTGCAGCATTCCTCCAAGTGATGTGCTTCTTCTACCTATTCATGCCGCCAGGAATAATGTCCTGCTCAACATTCCAAGGTGTCGGTAAAGGGATGACATCTCTCCTATTAACAGCACTAAGAAACCTGATTTATATTGAGTTATTTGCCTACATATTTGTAGTACTCCTTGGTTGGGGAGAACATGGAGTATGGTGGGCAATGGTTGCAGGAAATATTCTAGGAGGTATAGTTGCCTATGTTTGGGCACGTAAGTACATCAACAGTTTACGAAGGAACACAAATCCAGATTAGATGTAAAAAAAGTTTAATTTTCAAGACAAAATAATAGTGAAGAGCCGTGCAGCTCCTTGGGTATGAATTGGGGTCATTACACAAGTAATTAGGACGCTGCACTGCCTCCACTTGAAAATAGTTCGCCAAAGTATAAATCTTTTATTAAAAAAGTGTCCAACCCAGCCCGCCTCCACCTGCACACCTCCAACTCCCCACTCAGTACCCGGGCCAGCTGCAATTTAACACCGACGAGCCTGCAGTCTGCAATGAATATTGGACGAATTCCAGGTCCTGTGGTGCACCCTGAGGGAGGTTCAGCTCCAGGTCTTTACCGAGTCAAGCCGAATTGAGCAATTCTTTGCTACCTGGATGGGATCGGGTTGTGCTTGAAATACCTTTTAAGGTAATTAAATTTGGTTATAGATACTCTTTGATTTTAATCCAGTCTTGCTTTTGTTGTTCCCATGTTCTGTTTATGCATCCTAGTGGACTGCAGTGGTACATGGCAAAGAGTAGTTTATCATGACTTAGTTTAAATGGGTTTTTGTTAATGATTTCAGCCAGATTTTCTTTTTGAAGTCCATATATTCCTGCAACGGATTCATAAGCAGGTTTTCCCAGGGTTATAATAATCTTAGGGTTAACTATTTCGATTGTGGGCTTTAGAAATTCTTCGGCATGTTCTTTAACCCATTTAGCTTTGATGGGATTACTTTTGTTCCCTTCTTTAAGGCCAAGGACAACATTAGTGAAAAAACAAGGTGCATCCCTGTTGGGAGAGCTTGGATATCCTACTTCAATTCCTATTAATTCAAATGCTTCTTTCATGCGGGAATTGGTGATGCTGTCATCTTTATGATTACCCTTGTAGTCTAAATAATATTTTTCACTACCCCAATCCTGTCCAACAAGCATTATATCAGCGTTGAGGTTTCCCTGCCACTTAGACCAGGGTCCGATATGGTCTTCGCTGTCATAAATCCCACCTTCAATTTCAGAAGGATTTTTAAGACCTTCAGGAAAAATCGCATTCTTACGCCTTTCCACCAGCATTTTATATTCCTTTTCTTTATTTAACATATTAACACATCTAAAAATCCATTTAAAACTTACTTAAGGCTTTAGTAATTTATTTCCAGCAAATGATTTATTTCTTCAATTTGTTTTAATATTGATTCAACAATAACGGACTTATCAACTCCTAATTCTAATTTTAGGGGAATTAATGCCACATCACCCTGTGTGAAATATAATTTTTCTTCTAATTCTAATTTAGTAAGAGCTTTCATGACTTTAGGCCTTTCTTCAACAACATCATACCATCCTTTCCCAAAACACATTATCCATAAAGGCGTATTTTGTAATTCGTACCAATTTTGATTATTAAATTGGATGAAGTAATGGTTATCGTTAATGATAAAATATCTGCCGTAGTAATATAATCCTGCAGCGGATCTGCATCCTTGAGTAGAATAAATTTCCCTTGCCACACCAGTGTTCACGACTTTATCTACAATATCACAAAATTCCATGTTACGTCGGCCAATCATTGGTGAAATTTCTTGTGAATCTAAAGGTAAAAAAGATTCTTCGTCCATTTGTTCACATAAACCTTTTAATTGGAGTAAATCTGCCTTTGTAACATAATCTCCATTAGTATCTAGTTGCGTTTCAATAAAATTTAGCAAAGAACTCCATTCAGTTATTGCAAGATAATTTTTTTCATTTATTCGTGCATAGGTATATGAATTTTCTCTATTTTCAGTATCTAAAATTATTCCCTCATCTTTGCAGCGATTCTTAAGTTCAAGCCAGATGGTTTCTAATCTTTTTGATGGAACTAAAAATAATAAAATAGAAGTTTTTTTAGGATTTAATCTCTTTAAATAAGTAACTGGTTGATTTTCTGTTAATCCTGCCCAAAACTTAGATTCAATTATACAAACACTATTACCTTCATCATCAATTCCCACTAAATCAGGAATTGCATTATCCTCACCATAATCTTGAGTTTTAAAGTAAAGATCTTTTTCCAAATCCCTATCGATCATCCCTAAAAACTTTGATATTCCCCTTTTGGCATCCGAAGAGTTTGAAATAATATAATTTAATCCTTCTGTAGCTAAATTTTCTGCTTGTGATGTGAATCCCATCACTATATGGCCAAATAAACTTTTCATCTTATTTTAACTCCTTAAATCCATGTATAATCTAGATAACCATTCTATTATTAACTTAGAGAATAATGTTTTTTGCTAAATTTATTATAGTGAAGAAAAAACAATGGCCCAAACAACCCAAAATATAATAGAAATTAATACTAATGCCCATGAACCTTTTTTACCCTTAAATGCATAATATAATCCGCCAATAACTCCAATAATGGGAAATAATGCTCCAACTAAAAGCCAGGCATTACTAAGGCTATCATTAGAATTATCTATATTATTGTTGAAATTAGTTAATTCCGCTCCACAATTAGAACAAAAATTATTCTGATCGCTATTTCTGATCCCACATTTAGGGCAAAAAGCCACTTTAGATCCTGTTTGCCCCTTATTTTCATAATCCATTTACCTTCACCTTATAACCAGTTTATACTCTAATTTCCAATATTAGTAATGAATTATATATAAGAATATATATTATTTATTATTAGTATGATAAATTATCTAAACAGTTTTATTGATTAAAGAAAACGTAAAGATTTTAGGGGCTAAGATCAAGAGATGATTTGAATGGGATATCTGGTATGTTACGACTGCGATATTTACTACGAAGTCACCGAAGAGGAAGCTAGGGAAATCGCATGTTGTGGGGAATGTGGGTCTCCATTAAATTACTTTGAACGTCTTGAAGATAGTTACAGTCCAAAAATTAGATCTAATATAAATTTTAACCAGATTAAGAATCAAAAAACTTATACTGAAAAGAAAAAATCTTTTTATTTTAAAATAATGGGCTTTGGAGCATTATTAACTGTTGCAGGAGTTTTAGTTCAATTTTCAAATTTTATGTTTGGAATCTTTTTGATTTTTATAGGAATAATCCTAATAATAATGGGCAATTCCAGGGGTAGTAGTTGGATTGCAGGTGCCTATGGTGAAGAAATTGTATCAGATTATCTTCAAAAACTTCCAGATAGTTTCTATATTTTTAATGATGTTAATCCACGTGGAAACTGGGGTAACATTGACCATGTGGTTGTAGGTCCCACAGGAATCTTTGTAATTGAAACAAAAAACTACTCAACACCTTATGTTGTTAAGGGTGATGATTGGTACTACAACACACCTGACGGCTTAAAGTTAGCTGATCATAAACCTGGAAAACAGGTGAAAAGGAACACAATGAACTTGCGAGAGTTGCTCATAGAAAATCAATTAATTGAAGATAAGGTATGGATTAACTCAGTAGTGGCTTTAAACGGTAATGTATCAATTAGAGGAGAGTTATACGGTTATAAAATAATGAAACCCTATGAAATTCCACATTTTATCCTTAGACATGGTATAATATTTAAGAAAGAAACTGTTCGAGAGATATCAGCAGCCATGAATGAGATTTCGTTGCAATCCTTTTGAAAGAGAAATAATAATTTATATAATAATTAGTATTCTATGTATCTGAATAGTAGGACGTTTTTGAAATGAAAAACAAGAAAACAAATTTCAGTTCATCTAAAATAACAGTTAAATATGATGATATTGTCCAAAAATATGGGAAAGAACGTGTTGATGAAGATTTAAAAAATTTAAATACGGAATTTTTTAAAAAATTATTTGATGAATTAGAATATCAAGACGAATTATTTGCCTTAAGATACCCGTATTTATTTGGGACAGATTGGGAATATGATGAGGATTCAGACCCCATATTTGAACAGATTAATGTAAACCGGATTGTATCTGCAATTATGAATGATTTTCGTGATGAAAAGGCCAAAAAATTTGAAGAAATGCAAAATAAATATTATGAAGATTATCAAAACCTTCTTGAGCCTTATTATTTAGATATGGAACCATATATTCCAGATGATGTTGATATTGTTTTAGAAATTTTTCATGATTCTATAGATTATGAAGATCATTCAACACCAACTGACGTATATCTTAATGAATATGCGCACCCTGAAAAAATTGAAGAAAAATTTTGGTTAACATCTGATGGAATAAACGTAAAACGTGTTTTTCAGGGGATTGAAAACTTTTTGGAAACCCAACATTATGCTGAAATGATGGAAGATCATTGCTCTAACGTTTTAAATCAAAATGAAATTATTAATAATGAATATAATGATGTTTTTGCTTCTGATACTATTAATTTACTGAATGATCCGGATAATGTCCGTAAAGAAGATGAAAACACTTTAGGTAGAAGTGCTCATCCAGATGCTCTAAAATATTTAATAGAATCATTGAACGATCCTGAAGAAATTGTTGTGCTAAATGCTGTTAGAGCTCTAGGTAAAATTGGGGATAAAAGAGCTATAAAACCTTTAGAGAATCATTTATACGACAAAATAGTTGTTTCCAATGCTGTGACTAATGCCCTTAAAAAATTTGGATCCCAAGGTGAAGAAACCATTAAAAATTACTGGAAGAAAAAAGATGAAGAACGTGTAAAAAAAGCTAATTTAAAAAGCCTGAAACGAAAAGAGATACGTCGTATACAATTATCCCATCAAAAAGATGAAAAACAGAAAATAAAAAGAGTTAATGAAAAAAAGAGGAATTTATTGATATTTAGTGATGATAAAAATTTAATGAACATTTACGAATATGATGAGATTATTGAAATGTCCAAAGAATCAGAAGATCTTGAAAAGATGGTAGAAGAACATTGTTCCAAAAAAGAATCTAATGAATTATTCAGAACTGGACTGTCTGATGATTACGATGATTTAGAATTTGATTTTATAGAAAATATTGAAATAAAGGATACATCTTCCTCTAATCTTTCATCACGTGAGAGAACTAGAAGATTAACTAAAAGGCTCATAGATGAAAACGACAAATACATGGATGATATCATAGCAGGTTTATATGGTAGAAAATAAAACAATTTTAAATTTTTTTTATCACAACTTTCTCAAGAAAACTACTTTTTTGAAGTTATTTTTTCAAAAGATTTCATAGCATACAATCTTACTAGGCGATCTTCATCCTTAAAAAGTTTTTTTAGTGAGTTTACAGCCTTTACATCCCCTATTTTACCGAGTGCTGATGCTGAGCATCTTCTAACGTTTCCATCAATATCATTTGTGGCTATACATAAAGCATCAACATACTTAGGATCCCCTGTTTCACCTAAAATATTAGCGGATTTAGCTCGTTTTTTCCCATCAGCATCATGAAATAAAGTAAAAATTGTAGGGTCGTCATAATTCAGATTATCTTTTAATTGAATTAATTCTTTGATCTCCCTTTCAGGATTGGTAGGAGTAGGATTGGTAGGAGTAGGATTGGTAGGAGTAGGATTGGTAGGAGTAGGATTGGTAGGAGTAGGATTGGTAGGAGTAGGATTGGTAGACGTAATTTTTGAATTTTTATTAATTGTAATAGTAAAATCATGCCCCTTTGAATCTGAGGTTTTATCACAGTATTCCAATAATTTTTTCAACAAAAAGATAGTCCCTGATTTACTTCGAGGCTTTCGATCAACATTACATAGGGGTGAATGTATGCAGTGTACGCATCCATCTTCACAGTCACATTTTTGCACCATGTCCAATGTTAACTTAAGTAAATCTTCAAAGAAATATAAACCTCTTTCAGATAAGCCCATACCACCTTGGTATGTATCATAAATGAATATGCTGGCAGTTTCTGTGTCCTCATGGTGCTCAGTAGAGAAACCTTTTACATCGCAGCGATCACACAGAACATAAAAAGGGAACATAGCCGTTAATGAATGTCCCAAACCATTTATTGATTTTGATGTTTCATCATAATCATCGTTTTCAAAAAAGTAAGGATCGTATAATATATTATTAGGAATATTTATCCATATGCCCTTTGTTTCAAATACTATAGAAGGAACTTTAATCTTTTCACGGTTATGTGGTTTTCCATCACGATATTCAAATTTAAAGAATTCAGACGTTATTTGTAGGCTTACGAAATGAACATCCAACAACCCAATTTTTTTGGTTTTAATTGTATCTAAAATTTTTAAATTATCTTCTTTCCTAGAACTAAAATAACTTCCCAACTTTGTTTTTCGCATCCTCACAGTTTTTCCCTTTAAATCAAAATCTGTTACAACATAATTTGATCCCCTATATTTATGTGTGGCCTCTTTATATCCTAAAAGATAAAATTCTTCTCTACTAATCCTTTCCTCAAATCTTTCGTTTTCATAGATAATCCTAAAGTTTTCATCACCGAATTTTTTTAATTGAAAGTCGTGTGCAGGACTTCCAAAATATTTCCATTTTCCATTCACATTTTTTAAACCAAGTTCCTCCAGATATTCAACAGGTTTATTAAAATAGAAAAGTTCTTTTAGTTCATTCATTGTGATTGGTATCTCAGACGCAGCACATTTAATATGATTAGAATTCACATAATCATTACTTAAATCAACAACCGCATTCTCAGGAGAGTTATTTAAAAGATAATCCGGATTTTTTATAATATACTGATTTAAAGGATCCTTTTCAGCTATTAATATTACTAATGACTCTTTATTTTTTCTACCAGCTCTGCCTGCTTGTTGCCAAGTTGAGATTAATGTTCCAGGATAACTTGAAATTATAACAGCATCCAAGCTTCCAATATCAATACCAAGTTCTAAAGCATTGGTAGTTACCACTCCTAGATATGTCTTAGATTTTAAATTTTTCTCAATTTTTCTGCGAATATAATGACTGTACTGCCCCCTATAAGAGTATACACGTTCCCATAAAGGTTTAAAACCATTTTTGTGCTTTAAATTTTCATTGGTTGTTAAATAATCTCGTAGATAATTTATTGTTGTATTTGCAATGCTTTCTGCTTTTTTTTTAGTTCTTGTGAAACACAGCGTTTGTAGATCATTTAAAAGTAACATAGCAAAAATTTTTCTGGTATCATGAGAACTAGAAACATCCTCATTTGTGATTAAATTTTCTTCTTTTTCAGGAGAATCCGTGTCCTCTTTTTTATCAAGTTTTTTGTGGGGGTTATAAAATATAAAAGACTTCTTAGCATTTGTTGAATAATCGTCAGAAACTAATTCGAACTTTTTTCCAACCAACTTTTCACTGAATTCCACAGGATTGTCCAGAGTAGCTGAAGAAAGAATATATTGAGGATCTGAACCATAATAAGAACATATCCTCTGAAAACGCCTTAATAACAATGCAACATTGGATCCAAATAGTCCTGTGTAAGTATGGGCTTCATCCAAAATAACATACTCTAAATTTGAATAAAATCTTTCCCACTGCTTATGCCAATCAAGTATAAGATGCAACATGTGGGGATTTGAAAGTAGTGCACGAGCCTTGTGACGAATAAGTGTTCTTTTTCCTTCAGGGGTATCTCCATCGTAGATGTATGGATCGAGTTTTATTCCAGTTTCCAGTTCATATTCCTTAAATTTTTCTAATTGGTCATTACTTAGAGCTTTTGCGGGGTATAAATATAGAGCAGTGGCTTTCGGGTCATCTGCAAATTTTTCTAAAACAGGTAAGGTGAAGGCAAATGTTTTTCCAGATGCAGTAGGGGTTGTTATAATGACATTTTTACCTTCTCTAATGAGGTTAGTAACTTGGCTCTGGTGTTTATACAATTTAATGTTCTTAGAGTTTAAATAATTTATTAAAAGGGGATTTAATTCATTTAAATAATCATATTTGCCTTTTTTAGGCGGAATTTCCTTTATAAACTCAACTTTCTTAGATAAATCCGGATCTTTCTTGAAAATTTCCAGAACATCATTTATCATTAAAATCACCCAGTGTAATATAGGTATTACTTCATCTATTAATTTATACACACGTTATATATAATTTACATTTTAATTCACCATATTAAACAAAAAAATGAATCAAAAACCCTTATATTATACTCCAAGCCCATTAAAAATATTCTCTGATTTTTAAGATTTGTAAGGAACTATATTTCAAATCAGATATTAAATTGGACAAAAAAAATCAAACATAAAATAAATATTATTACAAAGTCTTTTACGCTTAAATTGTTTAATTTGTATTACTCCCTATTTAAATCTTTGTCCTCCAACGGTTTTTAGGTTTGTCATCCTTAGATATTCCTTGTCTTTTTAAAGCTTCCAGGGAGGTGAAAAATTGATAGGAAAAAGACATGGGATAATGTTTCTCTGCGTACTCATTGCCACAATGAGCTGCGGATTCGCATTCCAACAGGCATGGACCTCAGACACCGGACAGCCACAGAAGATCACAGGGGACGGTCAGAACATACTCGTCACAACCTCCTCAGCCATCAAGGAGATCGACCCCACAGGTGCACAGGTCTGGAGCCAGGACATCGCAGTCTCAGGAAACGGATCCGCAGTTAAAGCAGGAAAATACGTCTTCATAGGAACAGCAAACGATGCAAGGGCACTGAACAAAGCAGACGGTTCAACCAAGTGGACCAAAACAGACGTTCTAGGTGCAGCACAGCCTGTGAAGTACGTGTTTGTCAAGGGTACGTGTGTCATCTTCTCAAACAGCGAGAAAGCCATAGTCCTCGATAGAGAAACAGGGAACAACCTCACAGCAGTTCAGGACGCCCCCACAGTATCTGAACCCTCAGTCTTTGGAGGTTACTACCTTGCAGGAACCAGCACAGGAGTCACAGCCTACAAAGGATTCATGCTCCCAGATTTAAGGGTTAAAAGCATAACCAAAGCCACTGACAAGACCACTGCGAAAATTGAAAACATCGGACTCTCAGATGCATCCAAAGTCCTAGTTAAATTCGTTGTCAGGAAAACGGACGGAACCTACAGGACCATTCACTTGAACGCAGGAACCATAGGTGCAGGACAGAGCAAGGACGTTGTCATCAACGGTGCATTCAGTCGAGGTTACACCATAGTCGATCCCTACTACGCAATAACAGAACTGAACGAAGGCAACAACCAGAGATACTTCAGCTAGACCTGTCTTTAAAACCAATTTTTCAAACTTTTTTTCTTTTTTTTGAAGCACAAAAGGACTGATAAAAACATTTTATTTGAAAGGAGGAATAAGCATGGATTTAGACGAAATTCCAAGGGTCCCCCTTATCTTTGGACTCCTGATATTGGCATTGGTCGCTGGTGTGGCTGGCTACTCCTACTTCAATAATTCCGGCTCTCAACAGATCGCCACCCCGGCCCCTGCAGCTCAAGAGCCCCTTACAGATGAGCAGATGAAGGAAAACCTTGAAAACCCAACTGCAGATATGAACGCTTCAGATGTGGATCTTGATTCTGAAAGCGTTGACTCTGGAACAGTATCAGACCAGGAAACATCATCTGTTAAAAAGACAAGCAAAAAAGCAGTTTCAGCAGTAGCAATCGTAAAACCAAAACCAGCAGCACACCCTTCCAAACCTGCACAGCCACAGAACCCTACAAACCCAACCAACCCTACAAATCCCACAAACTCAACTGACCCTGCAGAAGATTCAGAGTACACAGATGAGCCATGGGACCCACTAGAACCCCCAGTAGTGAACCCTGACGACCCAGGAGATTACGGTGGAGACGACGACCCAGAAGGTGACAACGGAGGACAGGGAGATTTAATGCCTTAAATTATTTAAATCTCCATTTTTTGGTGGTAGGATATGAAAAGGGTTTTAAGTCTTCTGATCTTCTTCTGTTTCTTTGGCATAATCGGGTTTTCAGGAACTTCCCATGCTGCACAGGTCTCTGAAGTAGAGATCCCGGATGACGATTGTCTGGATGGATCCAACTTCGACAATATGAAACCAGGGGAAGTCTTGATAGACGATACAGAAAACATGGACAGGACCTTAATCGACCAGAGCTACACGAATGACTACAACTATCAGCGCGATTCCGTGCGTATCTCTGACAGCAGGCTCTCAAACCTACGTGGCCGTCAGGGACTGAGAACACTGGCATTCTACATCCAGCAGAACTTCGACCACAGTAAGGGTGCATCAAGAACAGCTCAGGGAGTTATAGAAACTGGATACGGTGACTGTTGGGGTCTTTCAGATTTTGCACTGCAGGTCCTCACAAAGAATGGGTACACTGTTAAACTCGTTCAAGGACGAAGCTCCCAGTCAAATGCACACAGGTGGCTTGAAGTTCAGCTCACTGATGGCTCATGGACTACATTCGATCCGTCCATAGTGACTAAAAAGTACAATTACAAACCCTACTGGTACAGATGTGCTGAAAAAACCGCCGTTATAGGGGTGTACTACCCATGATAGACAAAAACAAGGGGATTGCCTATGAACAGGAGCTTGTGAGGCTCTTCAAGGATGCACAGTTCACTGCCTGCCGTTTGCCTGGGTCATCTGCCCGTTCCCCTGACATCGTTGCAGGTGATAGAAATTCAGTATTTGTGATTGAAGTGAAGACCACGAGAGATTCAAGGGTCAAGATCCGGAAAAGTCAGATGCACACCCTGCTGAAGTTCGCACATGATCTCAATGCAGAAGCCCGTGTTGCCCTGCGCTTCATCGACAGGGACATATCATGGCGTATTGTGAAGGTCAACGCCCTTGAGATCCATGATAAGAGTTTTTCAATAGACTACAACACTGCCTGCTTGAAGGGTCTTGAGTTCTCTGAGCTTGTTTCAAACGAACTGCAGAAGCGATTTTCATGCAAACAAGGCAACCTGAGTGTTTAGAAAAGATCTTGGAGAACATTAAAACTGGAAAGAACTCCCTTGTCTGGAGAAAGAATGTATACAGTTACGTTGAGGCTGTTTCAGAGAGTTACTCCGTTGTTTACCTGAATGAACTTGCCCCCATCAAATCCAAACTCATTCAGCTGATTTCAACGATTCAGGAGATCCGGGACCGTAAAGTCCCAACCTCAACACAGTTCCAGAGGATGACCATTGAAGAGTTAAAAGAGATGTTATTTAAAAAAGCTTCAGGCTTCAAGGTCGTTGTTGTGTTCAACCACTTTGAGCGCCTGACACCTGCAACTTCCAGGTTCTGGCTCTCGGTTTCCTCCCACGAAAGGATAGTTTTTCTGGGATCCATCTGCGGGAACTTCAAAAAAGAGACATTTGGGCTCTACCAGACCTTTGAAGTTGTTAATGAAAAATTGATGAAAACTGAAGGTTCAGGATCTGAAATGGACATAACCATGCCCTTTGTCCTCATTGTCGGGGCTTTCATCTTCATTTGCTTCCTGAAGATCAGTTTGATAGGGTCTGTCATGCTCGTCAGTGCCCTATGGTTTGCATTTCTCGTGGTGAGGACTCTGCTGTACCTAATTCGATAACAAGAGAGGTGGAACTATGCACAAAGGTGTTTTAGTCTTGGATGAAGAAAAGATGAAGCTGAAGTTTAATTTTAACGAACCAGAGAAGGTTGAATTCATTGAAGATGAGGTGATCTTTGCAATATTTGATTCAATAGATTTAGCAGTTGCCAACTTTGGAAAAGAAAATGTTTTAAAGGCCATGAAGGGTCATGAGGTTGAAACTTCCCTTGAATTTCCTGAAAGACTTAAAGAAGGAGAACCTGAGGAGGTTCCAGGTTATTGGTGAGGTCGATGAGGTTCTACACACATATACCTGCAGGGCTGCTTTTATACACTCTGCTCGTCTGGATATTCGGTCAGCCATACACACTTGCAGGTGTCCTTGCTGTTGTCCTGTTCTCTGTACTCCCTGACTTGATCGATAAAGTAACGGGTGAGCATAGGGGATGGGGGCACTCTGCAATATGGCTCATACCCGTTGTTGTTCTACTTTTTCTCAAGCCTGCCCTTGGAATTGCCTGTTTTTCAGCATTTTCCATGCACGTGCTACTTGACTCAATTACCAAAAAGGGAGTTCCATTCCTCTACCCCTTTTCAAAGACCAGATTGGTCATGCCCAAGAAGGAAAAATCACGTATCCAGACGGGTTCAAAACAGGAAACTGCTCTCTGTGTTGTTATTGTTTTCCTACTCATCCCCCTGACTTACTGTGTTTTGTGCGGTGTTCCTGGCGACCTTTTTGCATCAGCTTCAAACTCCACAAAACTCAATAAAACAGGAAACAACAGCACCAAAGGTTCATACAACCCATACACCAACTTGAGGAACTCAACAGGTTTCTCTGGTTATTCTAAGGGTAGCTCTGGAACTACTTCTGGTTCTGGATCTTTAACTAAAAACTTGAAGTCCAATGCAGGTACATCTCAAACTTCAAATTCAACAAACTCCACATCTGACGATCTTGATCAGGGTCTTCTCAACTGGCTTAATCAGGATTTGAGCAACAACAATCAAAATAATCAGACTACCAACTCAACGACTCCAACTACTGATGAATATGGGAACAACATTGCTGACGTCCTTGTGGGTCCTTCCCAGACCATTCAGGATCTGGCAGCGGGTTCAGATTCAAGTGATCAGGAAGATGCGAAAACCACATTTTTCTCTGATTTACAGAGTCAGTTCGACAATCTCGTTGAAGGGGTGCCGTATGAAACCAATTCAACAGATTCAGACCAGTCTATGTTCGATTTTGACGGCTCAGTTAACCCTGATGCAGATGGTGAAGAGAGTTCAGATAGTGACCAGCTCGGTCTGATGCTTGCAACCTTAACTCTATTTGCAGGAGGTGGCCTCGTTGGTAAGGTCTGAAATCGTCACCTGTGCCTTCCTTTGCCTCATCATCCTTTCCCTTTTTATCTCATCTATTGAGGCTGCGGGCTATCCTGATTTATCTGTTATTGGTGTTTCTCCCTGGGATGCCAACATGCCAAACAAGATGGTGAGTGGTTACAGGGTGGCGGTTGCCAACTACGGCTCTAGTCCCTCCCCAAACTCGACCATGGAGTTTTACGTTAGGACATACGACGGGAAAACCTTGAATAAGAACTTCACCGTGCCTTCAATACCTGCGGGTTCTGCACGAAGCCTGAAATTCTCAATGTGCAAAGGGACCGATGGCTCATTTAAGAATGGTTACGTTATCGTCAACAGGAAGAAGAGTTTCAGGGAGATTTCGTACAGGAACAATGCCCGTAACTTTGGTTTGAAGGAGACGATTCCCTCTTCATCCAACTTAACGGTTGAGGAGTTCAGGAAAGATAACAACCCTGTGAGCAGTTACAACTCCTACAGCGATTTGGTATCCTACAACTCCCCAATTTCCTCAGAAATGAATATAACTGAGGTCCGCGTCAGTATTTACAATGGGCCAGGTTACTGGTACGATATTGCCTATGCAAGGTTCCATATACCAGGTTATATGCATGAAAACACCACATTGTATGTCTCAGGTACATCCTACTCACCTACATCGTGGGATGCTGACACCATAACCTTTGACTTCCCTGATATCTACAGGACCTACAGTGCATATGTCATCGTAAGAGGAGAATCTTTAGAAAAAAAGAATGCCTTTAGGGAACCCTTCGAGTTCGTGGACACTTCAGGAAACAACGTGGTTGCAGACGGTAACACGTGGCGCAGGGGTGCTGTTGAATTCTACACATCACCCTACACATGGGTAAAACTCAGCACCAAAACGGCTCCGTTCGGATCTTCCTACACAGCCTCCTCAAGTGCAAATAGGATAACTGTCAGAGCAAACAACGGTGGCCGCTACGTTGCAGGGTGGTTCCTGATACCACGCGGAAACTTCAGTAAAATTACTGCTCTTTATGGCCCTAATTCTGCTCCTGCCACGAATGCAACAAATGGTTACTACGGGGTTTTTTATCCGTGTGCAAGGCAAGATTCTATCGGTTTCCAGATGGAAGGGTCGAACCTGGGGTTTTCGAACTTTAAAAGTTTTGGTTTCAGTCCGTGGACTTGGAAGGAGCAATATTAAAAAAATATTAAGAAATATTTTTATACTCATATTACAAACATCAAATTATATTATTAGAAGCAGGGGGTGTTTTCTTTGAATAAGAAGTTAGTGGGCTCGATAGGTTTAATAGTTATTTTAATTGTTGTAGTAATGGCTTCAGGGTGTACCGATAACACTCAAAATTATGGTACAAATATTTATCAGGGAAATTGGAAGGTAGCTACAGATCATTTTGGTGGAGTTCCACAAGAAGTTATAGATGCTTTTGCAGGTGAATATGTAGCTTATAAAAACGGAACCACAATTTCATTAATTGGAACTGGAAAACAAATGAGCCTTCAAAATGATACAGAACATCAAATTAAGATAGTTTTCACACAAGATGGACAAAACGTTAACGCAACATATTATCTAGATGGAAAACTAGGCGGATACAGTTACACCACACAAACCAACACAGACCAAATGTTTGAAATAAATAAAAAGGTCTGGGAAATAAGTCGAACCACTGCAGATGAACAATTAACCAATGAATTAGATAGCAGAACAGAAAGTGTTAAACTTTAAAAATCTTTTTCATAAGCAACGAAAATATAATATTTTGAAGTAAAACTAAATCTAAAACAATCATTCAATGGTATGATCAAATAAGGTTATTAAAAATATTTTTTTATCTCATATTTTTTTTAGTATTACATTTTGTTTTTAAATTCATATTTAGTGTGGGTGACTGGTACAATAAAGAATTTATGAAAAAGAGGAAATAAATAGAAATATTAGTATTTCAAACTCTCCTCAACAATTCTTCTCTCTTTAGGTGTCAAATCGTATAGATCATAGACCATTTCATCAATTTCAGAGAATGCATCCATAATAAAATCGTTTTGAGATTTTAAAGAATCTTTTTCCCCATCTAAAAACTCTAAAATCTCTTTTTGTTTTTTCAAGGATATTTTTTTATGTTTTTTTAGTTCTTCCATAATCTCTTCCTGACTTTTAATGAAAAATTGTTTTAAATTATTAGAAATTTTATCCACTTCAAGGGATGATTTAAGTATTTGTATGATATTAAACATGGAATGATCAAATGAATCCAATTTTAATGATAATTCTTCTGCTTTTTTTTCTATATCATTAAATAAAGACTTATTTTGCGTATTTAATGCAGGCAAAGGAAAACTCTCAATAACCTCTGTTGGGATATTAGTATTAGATTCACCATACATTTTTTTGTAATAATAGTCCATTGCTTTTGAATTTAATATTCCTAATAATGTAAATAGCGAGACATTAACATCTTCTTTGAGATTAATCAGATTTGTGTTTGGCATTGCTATTATTTGATCCTGATCAAAATAAGACACTAACCTTCTTTTGGATTGTCCAGTAATTCTTTGCATTATTATTTTATCTTGCTTATGCCAAGAATAAGTCCTCTTGGACATTTTAGAGGTATTTACATATTTTTCTGTATTTCTTTTGAAATATCTTCTTATATCTTCTCCTTCAACACAACTTTCACACTTCTTTTTTAAAGAAGGATATGAATTTAGATCGGCATTGCTAAAAATTTCTTTTTCTAGAATTGTTCCATCAACTTCAGTTTTTTTAGGAACACTCATCCATCCTTTATGAGCTATTGCATATTTTCCAAAATTAAATTCAGATACATGCATTTTAAGAGATAAAGGGGTGGCAGTTATAAATAATTTATATTTATCTTTATTTAAATTAAATTTAGACTGTTCTACAATGTTTAATTCATGATTTTTTAAGTTGAGAGTGTTTTCTTTTAAAATAACATCTTTATTAATGGAACTTATCCTAATGGAATTGTCTTTTGGACTACTTTTTTCAAGAATTATGATTGCAGTTTCCTTATTAGTATCTTCAAATGGGAAAAATCGATACGGAAAATCGATGATATTATTTATAGATTGTTGAAGAAGTAATTTTCTCATATAAACAAAGCTAGACGCTGTATAAAATGAATTGGGGATAATAAATCCTAATAATCCATTATCTTTCAATAAATATTTTATTGATATAATAGTGAAAAGTTCATACGTGTCCATTTCACTAAATAAATATTCTCTGTATTTGTCCCAAAAATAATCCCTTTCTCCTTCTTTTATTTGTTTAGTGGATATATAAGGAGGATTACCTACAATTATATCAAATTTACCTTCCTTGAATATTTCTTTAAAATTATCCTTCCAAGTAAAGGCTTTTTCACTTATTTTTGTATCATCTATGATTGAATTTCCACATTTTATATTATTATTTAAATCAGGTAATTGAGATTTTTTTTGCGCAATTTTTAAAAACATTCCTAGTTTCGTTATTTCAACTGATTCATCATTAAGATCAACGCCAAAAATATTGTCTTTAAGGATTCTACGTCGTTCTTTCTTATTGTCAATGAATTTGTCTAAACTTGGATCATTTTTATACATCTCGTCATGGATTGCTTCCTGGATTTCAACAAGTATATCTGCAGCTTTATTTAAAAAAGCCCCTGAACCACACGCAGGATCTAATATTTTTATTTTTCTAACTTTTGCATCGAGTTCACTTATATCTGAACCCCTGTATTCAAATATTAATTCATTAACTTCTTTCGTTTTTCCAGATTTACTTAGATAAGGTATTATAGTATTTTTACAGATGTATTCTGTTATGTAACTAGGAGTGTAAAAGATTCCATCCTTTTTACGCCGACCCCTAGATCCTTCTTTAAGATCTTCAATATCCCCTATGGAATTCTCAAAGATATGGCCTAAAATATTAACATCTAATTGACTTTTAAAGTCAAAACTAGAAATTAAAATTAGATTTTTGTATATGGGGTTAAGATCTTCTTTGTAACCTTTAATTGTGGTTTTAATATCTTTAAAATCTTCTTTAAAATCATGTTCTTGCTTTGTTTTTTCAAAAAATTTAGGATCTTCAACTAAATCCCTTATTGGTAATGAACTTAAATCTTCTTCAAAAAATCTTCCATTAAATTTACTTATACTTTCACGCTCTCCAGTGTTTATATCGGAGAATAATTCGCTTAATCGTTTCCAAATTTTGTTTTTACCAATAATCCCTTCTTCAAGGGGGTTTAAAATAGTCTTTTTTGAAATTTTTGAAGGTAACAATCCTTTAGTATCTTCTGCAAAACATATGAAAATATAACGATTTAGGATAGTCTGGGCGTATTCTATAGATTTTTCTCTGTCACAACCTCCATATTCGAGTTCTTTTATTAACATGAGTCGGGTTTCATGAAAAAGGTTATAAAAATTCTTTTCAAGTTTTTTATCCGCTACAAATTTATCCTCTAATAATTTTTGAGGATAATCTTTGTCGACGTGCGATTTTTTTGAGAAAGCCAACATAAAATAATGCAATTTTTTGGGCAACTCTTCAGATTTGAAAGAAATAAATTCATTTTCATTACGGTCTTGATGATAAAGTCTAAATTCATCATAATTAGATACCATTGCCCATTTAGCATCTCTTTTAGGTAAATATCCATAGGCTTGCTCCACAGGAGTTTGATTATTATGACTTTTTTGTCGTATGTCAAGATCGGCTTTTTGGCCTTTAAGTTCTACTATCATGAACTCGTTACCATTATCTAAATGTAAAACAAAGTCACTAGCCTTTCCACCCACTTTTACAGGCTTTTCAGGACGAATACACTCTTCTTTATAACCTAATATTTCTTTTAATATAACATCAGAAAAGTAAAAATAGTTTTGTTTCTCTGATTTGAGCTCTTCACGTTTTAATTTATTAATATGTTTAGTAATCAATTCTTTTTTTGCAAAGTTTAAGTTTAAATCTTTATCTTGAGCAAATTTATCCATCATCTGTGGGTTAAAGAGAGTGTTTTCCATGATTATCACATCTTAAATGATCTACAATTCTTTTTAAACCTTATATTTTTTTACATTTCAAAGAGATTGTAATGAAAATTCACTGATTATGGCTGAAATCTCTTCAATAGTTGATTTATTTAATATTAATCCATTTCTTATAATAAATTGGTGCAATTCATTATAATTCATTATTTTATAACCGTTTAATCTTCCTTCGATTGATACTTCACCTTTCAATGCAACTATTGAGTTAATCCAGACCGTTGAATTTATTGAATGCGTTTTAATGAGTATTTCCCTCAATTTCATGCTGTTCCTTTTAACCTGCTTTCCAGGGGCATGATCTGCTAATTTCAAACCGTCACGAGTTCTGTAGTACCAATCATCTCCTTTGACCACGTATGGAGTTCTATAATTTTTAGTCTCAATGACAAATATCCCAGTAGGTCCCACGACCACATGATCAATATTTCCCCTGTTTCCAGGAGGAGTAACATCATTAAAAATATAGTAACTTTCTGGAAGTTTTTGGAGCTCCTTGGAAACTGTACGTTCTCCTTTAGCCCCCACCATCCAGTTACGACCAACATCATAACTGATTCTTGTAGTAAGGATACCAGCAGCTGTTATTATTACAGCACCCCATGGAGGTCCTGGTGGATCAGTTATTACACTTGGCCCCTGGAGCATATTAAAGACCTTGATGAACTCAAAAATGCCAACAACTATTAATATAACTCCAAAACCCATCCCTAATAAAGAATACAAACTCTTTTTTTCCGCATAAGTACGTTTGTTTTTGGCTGACTTTGAAACTGACTTATGACCGTAACTATCTTTCAGATTCTCAAAATAAGTTAAAGGAAATCCACATTCACCACAACATTCAATCTCCTTAGATTCTTCTTTGGTGACTTCATAATAAATATCGCAGTTGTAACATACCAGATATCCCATTCAAATCATCTCTTGATCTTAGCCCCTAAATCTCCACACTTTCTTCAATCAGTGAAATTGTCTAGATGATTCATCATATTAATAATAAATATTATATATTTTTATATATACATTACTAAAAGGCATAGGTTAAGTTTTAATAAATGTGTGGGGAATTAATTTGGATCCTATTATAAAGTTGGCTGCTAGTGCTTTACCCGGAGAGAAGAAATATATATTATTTGCAGGTGCAGGTGTTTCAAAAGACGCTGGAATCCCTACAACATGGGATTTAATGCTTAAGACTGCAGGTTTGTTATATTCTGCAGAAAATACAGATACAGATGTAAATCTAGAAGAATGGTTTATTAATAGTGATTATTCTAAAATGGAATATTCTGAATTAATAGGTGAAATTTATCCAACTTATCCAGAACAGCAAAATTTTCTTAAAGGATATTTGGAAAGTTCTGAAGTTGGGGATGCACATAGATCTATCGCGGAGTTGGCTAGATTAGGAATAATCAGATGCATAATCACTACGAATTTTGATCATTATATTGAAAATGCATTAATTGAGAAGGGATTAGAACCTCAAGTAATATTTACAGAACAAGACTTAGAAGATTCTGAACCATTAATCCATTGTAAATCCATTCGCGTTTACAAACCTAACGGAACCTTGGGGAAAGGTGCCCTGAAAAATACTCCTAAAGATTTAGAAGAGTTATCCTCCGAAATGGAAGATGAATTAGTGAAAATAATGAGTGAACACGGATTAATAACATTAGGCTATTCTGGGAGAGACCCCAATATTCAGAAAGTCTTTAGAAAAGCTACATTTAAACATTATCCTCTTTTTTGGGTGGATCCTAATCCTCCAATTAAGGAAATGGAAGATATATTAAAATTAAAGAATTACATTTATATACAATGTAGAGGGGCTAATCAATTTATCACTGATTATTTAAGAATTCAAGATACAATAAGAAATTTAGAACCAAATGTCATATCCGGACCAACCTTAATAGACTTGAAAAATGCATTTACATCAGATACACCCAAAGCACCTTTATATTTGGATTATTTGAATGACAAGATCAAAGAATTGAAGAGGGGATCACCTGATTTTGATAGGTTTGTGGAATATGACGATGCTATCGTTGAACAAATAAATAATGGAAAATTAATTTCTTATAATTTTATAGAAGCCATTTCATTAGCTTGTAAATATGGAGATAAAGAATCAATCAATACGATATATGACTTTTTTGGAAACTTCATGAATTTGAACCGAACACCAAAATCTGAAGGATATTCCTTTTTGATATATGAGTTCTTTGTTTCATTCATTGCTCAATTAATCAAGTATAACCAGTGGGATTTAATCGGAGAGATACTTAATAAAGAACTTTTTGTTGAAAATCATTTTAAAAAATATGTTACTTTTCCGTATATTAGCAAATACATACGTGTGTTAGATGAAACTAGAAATAAAAGACTTAAATCTGATAAACTTAGTATAATGGCTGATATGATATGTGAGAGATTCACTCAAACTGAATTGTCTAAATTAATTACCCATAAACAATTTATGGAAGCTGATTATTTCCTTTTTATGAGGACTATTTGCCAAGATGTAAAGAATTGGATACCCCGGAGTTGTGTTTATTTAGAGGAAGAACCTCCTAGTTATATAAATAGAGCTTTAAGTCAAGGTTTCTTAGATAAATTGAGTGAAGCATCAGGGTTTGCAGATTCAAAAGATTTTGCACGAAAACTAGAAGCTACTCATAATAAATTTGATGAATTATTTGATTTTAATCTTGAAAGTCCATTATATTATTTTGATTTTAACCAATTAGGCTCTCGGAAATAATATTTTAAAAATTCGTTTTATTTTTTAATTTCTACTAAATTAAGAGCCTTTTGGGTTTCTAGACTAAGATGCCCTAAAGCCCATTCAAAACCCCTATAATAATCAAAAAGATATAATAAGTCATTAACTACATCTAAAATTTCCAATAATTCATCTTTATCAATTTTAGAAATACCAGTGTGTACAAGCTTATTCCTTTCTTCTACAGCTTTGTTAATGGCCCTCACAATGTGGGGAGGAACTAAAACTTTCCCATTAATTTTTAATTTTGTAGGTAATAATGGTAAATAATCTTTTAACATTTTACGTAGTGGTGGCGATTGTATATTCTCAAGTAACCATTCATTTTGAGGATGAAGTTCATTAGCCAATCTTTTAAATCCAACTTCAGCAGATGAAACTGCCATGATCAACGAGCTTCTAGGATTAGTATTTAAGTTAGAATATGCTTCTCTATACATTTCATGTTCCAAAGGTTCCCGGTCATAGATTTGCATTAAATTTTGTGCTTCATTGATACGTCTGTAGTCCATGTTTGAAATCAATTCAGGCCTAATTGTTAAGCTTTTTTTAGAAGGGGGCATTTTAAACCAAATTTTTCCATCTAATGAAAAATTATAATCTTTAAAACTTTTTAGATAATTATGTTCCCCTTTCAGAGCAAATCTCCACCTCAACATATCAATAGTCCTGATTATGTATGAACTCAATTTCTCATGAATATACATACTAAAAATCCAGAAATCCTCTTCTGCATGTCTAACATCCATAAGGGGATAAGAAGGTATAATACTGCATAAGATAGATTCTATATCACTTGGAACATCAATAAAAGATGTAATATAACTTTGAGTAATTTTTACACCAGTAATAGGTAATAAAACAATAAAATCTTTATAGAAAAAAACTATACAATAATTACTTACAAAATGAGTATCAGGAGGAAGAATTTCTTCTTTATCTTTATCCAAAACAATATCTGCTATTTTAGGGAAATTAAATTTGTGGATAGTAGTTTTCATTTTAAAATACATTAAATCACTTCTTAAACTTTAAGTAGTCATTTATACATACAATTTGGTCTTTATTTAAAAAGGAACCCTTCATAAAGGAGTTAAAATATAGTAGATCAGTTTGTAACATTCGTAATAGGATTATTCAAGTAGTACTTATCTAAAATGGGTTTAAGCGCATCATACAATCTAATCATGGCTTCAGATCCCCATTTTATGTTTTTTTCATCTAAATTTGCACTGTTATTGTGAATATAGATTTGCATCCAATTTTTACCAAAATTTTCATCAAAGATAACCTCTTCATTGGATAATCTTTCTTTAATTAATTCTTTTTGGGAAACGAAGTATTCAAATATCTTTTTATTATCACTTCTAGATGGTTTTTCAAAGTGGAGACAAACCATTAAACGTTCGTTTGGTCTTTTTTTAAACGCCCACTCAAAGTGAACATTCTTATATTCCGTATTCACTGGGAAATAAGTACTCTTGTATGGTCTTCTATCAGGTATTTCTGGTTTAAGTCTTCTGACCTCTTTTAAAAGCTCGGCCCAAAATTCAGACATTTCATTAGGCTTTTTAGTTGCAGTGATCTTAGTTTTTTCCTCTCTAAACATCATAAACTGCTTAGCTTCAGGTAAAGGAATGATAACTGAGGGTGTTATCACTATTTTCTTTTCGACTTGGTGTGCGTCAAGTTTGACACATGTAATATCAATTCCACTATCTCTCAGCCATAAAACAGCCGCTAAAGTATCCTCTTTAAAATCATTAGCAACTAAAATAATCCGGGGTTGATTATCAAACTCAGAAAAATCTTTATTATCAATAAAATCGTTGATTTTTAATTCTACTTCATCTTTAGATATGCTATGATATTCTGCTGCTATTTCAGTAACATCATCTAAAGTAAGAGTTGAACAGTAAGCTGCATAATGAATAGCCTGCAAATCAACAAATGTTTCAGCAACATCCCTCTTCAATTCAATAACAACTAATTTACCATTATTATCCACTGCTAATATGTCTAATCTTTTATTAGTTTTATCAAATCCATCATATTCAGTTGTAATTGTAAGTAATTCTTCTCCCAGTATCTCTGGATGCTCAGCAATCCACTCTTCCATGTGTGTGCGTTCCCATACACCCATCTCAGAAAAATTAGACTCATTAACAATTTTTTCCAACTGCTTGTCTGCACCTACTACAAGAATCATTTAATTAACCCCCTATCATTAAGAAACCTATTATAAACTAGTAACTGATTAATAGTTATTAAATCTAACTAAATAAAATACTACTAATATAACATACTAGTTGTATGTTTAAATAATAAGTATTAAATGCATATTCTACTAACATAAATTAGGTGTTAAAATGTGCTATTTAGTATGTGAGAAATGTGGGGGCTATTATAAGCTTCAGAGAGGGGAATCTCCAAACGATTTTACTAAGAAATGTGAATGTGGTGGAAATTTAATATATTCAAAAACTATGGTCAACAATTATATGTGTGTGGATATAAAGTGTAAATTCGCTGGAACGCAGCATATTGAAGGGCGTTGTCCCGAATGCAATAAACAACTTCATAAAGTAGATTCTAAAGAAGCAATAAGGATTACAAATAATAAGAAAGAATACTCAAAGAACCCTAAAACTTATCAAAAAACTAGAAAAGATGTTACTGGATTAAGTGAACAGATAAACGGTAGAAAAAGAAAACTCGATGAAAAAAGGATTTTCGGAGAGGATGCTTCAACTGATATAATTAAAAATCAAATATTCAACGAAATGGACAATTTTGCTTCAAAAGGATCAGTTTTTAAGCTTGGAAGTATAGGTTCAGCTCTGACAGCAAATGCTATGCCCACAAATTGGTTGTTAGTGAGTGGATTTAATGATTTAATGGAACAAAATAAAATACTTAATAAAATAATTATTCGTCAGAATGAACTTGTTTACAGAGAATTGAAGCGTTTAAACGAGAATTTAGAAAAAAACAATGAATCCACAAATGAAGAGTAGCAATTTAAGGATTAAACAGTTCAATTATTCATTTTTTTGTTATGTATGGTTTTTTAGTTTTTGTAATAATTTACCTTGTTAAAAGTTGTAGCTAAAACGACCTCAGATAATTTAAAAATTATGATATAATTAGGAAATCCTATAATAATGATAATATCCCTAAAATATTTATTTATAAAAAATATGGGAGTTGTTATGATTAAAAGTAAGTTTAACACTTGTAATATTGGTGGTGGCATAGTAGTCAAAAATTACCAGGGATACTTTGTTAGGAGTCATCCTGATTTCCTGAAGGATTTTTCCCATAATGAACATGTTTTCATAGTAGGAATGCAAACATCCCACGAGTTTGTAGATCAAATCAACTACTTATTTGATAAGTTGGATGAAACTATGGGTATTATTAAAAAACAGTCCAAGCAAATTGAGGAATTAAAGATTGAAAATAAAAAATTAAAGAAATCGGATTAGTGAATTGATAAATGTATTTTTTATCCAAAAACTGTGATAATAAATAAAGATAAAAGTTTACTTCGTAATATTGTAGTATAGCGAAATAAATTTGGACTCTAAATTTCAATTTTCACCAACCAAAATCACTCAAAATCATTGAATTTCGATCAATTAGTATACCCCATAGGATCACTTTAGCTCCAGTTTTCAATTTTTAAAAAATTTTGATGATATAAATCCTAAATTTTAGTAAACATTAAAATTTTAAGACTTGAAATTTAGAAAATTCTTTCTAATTTTAGAGTTAAAATTAATATAACGACTTTGTAGTAAATTATATAATAATATAAAAATTATAAAATAAGTTTAATTGACTTCTTTTGAATTTTTTAGTAATTTATCTTAGTAATTTCTCCATCCTTAAAAGTATAATAAGTTTTTAATAATTTACTGGTTTAATTTTTGAGTTATCCTTATCATTAAACCAAATAGAATCAATCTCTTCAAGAAATTTGTCTTTAGATATATTTGAGTATTTCAATATAGCTTCAAAAAGAATCAATCTCACTATTTCCCTTAAAATATTAACAGCATGATCTAATGAGATTTTATTTCCTTCAATTTTGATAAATTCAGTTTCAGAAGATCTTAGACTTGCACTTCCATGAACTATTTTACTTCTCATATCATACATTTCTTTAACGATTTTTTGTATCTGCTTTGGGTTTAATTGGTATTTATGAAATAAAAATAAGGAACTTCTTTGACTAAATCGATACCTCATTTCTGATTTATCATTATGTCCTGATAGCAATGATTCTAATGCAATCATTAAGTCAATTAATTGATCTGATATAAATGAGGAATTTGGGTATCTTTCAAAATATTCTGATGCAATAAGCCACCAATATTTTTTATAATTAAAATTGGGAAATTCATCATATGAATCTAATAAACGCTTCCAAATAGGTAATATAACCCCCAAGTCCTTTTTTTCTATTGTGCAACCTTGGATTTCATGAAAAAATTTTTCTGAGGGTTTTTCCCATATGTCATCGGATACACTAAAACCATCATAAAAAAACTGCTCATAAATTTGACAAGGCTCCTTTTTACAAATGTTAATTGCATCAACTAATTTAGTTATTTGAAAAAAGCCTTCATCCATCAGATAATCTTCCACATATTCTTCTAATAATTCTAAAGGTAAAGATTCCCATTCACAAGACTTATTTTTTCTTAAAATCTCTTTTGGAATTGATTCACCAATTATATCCAGACATTTTCCATTTAAGGTAAATCTAATGCAAGTAAGTTCAGGTTCATCTGATTTTTTAAGTTGGATATTTTCTGTAAAATTGATATCTTGATTAGTATTAATACCTGCTACACTTATTGCCACATATTTGTCCATTAGTTCTTCAAACATTTCAAAAACCTCTAATACTAATAATGAATCAATGAAAACTTTTATTTAGATAAAAGAACATCAAATTGTATTATATGCTTATTATCACATGCGATCATATTAACCTTTCAAGAGTTTAAAGTTTATCATGTAATCATGACTTCATAGCTAGCTTCATTATGCTTAATAATTATTATTTAGAGACTCAGTCATCTTTATATTTATATGGTTTTGATGTTTTCAAATATTCTTTGAACATTTTATCCCTGAGTTTATACCTACCTCGTGCTTCTTTTAAAATAAGATTTTTGCCAATCATATTGCTCAAAACTTTAGATGGTTCTGATTTAATATTTTTGTTTTCTTTAATGAATTTATATGATAAAACATCGGAACCATTTTCTGCCATAATCGTGAGGATCTTTTTTTCCTCATTAGCAGCTCTTTCATACATGTCCCTAAATTCTCTTTGTGCTAAAAAACTTAAAGCCGTAGACCAAGCATTTAAAACTAGAAAAAATAGATAATACAAATTATATCTCTAAAATATGATTATTTCAGTTAATTAAGAAATACAAAACAAACTTAAAAGGCGATAAGATGTGGGATGTATTTATATGTCATGCTTACGAAGACAAAGATGAAATTGCTAGACCTTTAGCTGAGAAATTAAATGAATTGGGAATAAAAGTTTGGTATGATGAATATTCTTTAAAATTAGGGGATAGTCTCCGTAGATCGATTGATAAAGGTTTGACCGGTTCCAATTTTGGTGTTGTTATATTGTCACATAACTTTTTTTCTAAAGAATGGCCTCAAAAAGAGTTAGATGCACTTTATATTCGTGATACACATAAGAAAGTTATACTTCCAATTTGGCATAAAGTTAACGAAGAAGATCTTAGTACGTATTCTTTAACATTAGCAAGCAAATTTGGTGTAAAAACAAGTGAAGGTTTAGATAAAGTTATTAAAAGTATTTTAGAAATAATATATCCTGAAGCTGATTTTTTTGTTAGTAAAGGAGATGTGATAAAAATTTCCCCCTCCAAAATTAACTTAACTGCTGAAGAATGGGCTGTTGAAACCAATTTTACAGTTAAAAACATGTCAAATCATCCTTTACATGATATTGCGTTGGTTATAACATTTGAAGGATCTCATATAAGCTCTGATGACGTGGAGTTTGAATTAATAGAAAAAACAAACATTGCTAAAGGCAATATTGGTTCTGTTGAGATTGATGGAGAATTACTTGGATTAACGATGATAAATAGCGAAGGCAATGAATTCAAAGAATATCATTTATATCAACTAGGGCCTCAAGAACAAAAAACAATCCGTGTAAAATCTAAAAAATCATTTAAAACCGGTAATTTTATCAATTTATTAGTTTCAAATTTTGAGGTAGGAGCTGGGAAAATATTTATTATCTAATTCATTGACAATATTAAATATTATACTCCTTTAAGCCCTCTAGTTAAGTATAAAATAGAGCAGAAGCAGAGTAGGCACTAATCAAAAAATTTATTAGGAATATGATACATCTGTTTTAAAAGTCTTTGATTAATAATTGGATCCTCATGAAGATTATATTTACTACTAAATTTTCCCGTTGTACTATTGACTAAATAAACATAATCATCAAGTTTAATATTCATAAGAGTAGGATACTCATGGATAAATTCCATAAATTTAGTATCTTTTCTACATTTTTCCAGTATTGGATAAGGAGTATTTTTAGAATCTAAATAATCAATTAAATTAATATTTGTTTCTTTAAATATTTCAACTAACTTTTTATGGAAGCTAGGATATTTAAATTGAATTACAGTGAGTTTAGCCCATATTTCAGGTTCTATCTCAAAATTTTGGGTTTTTACTAAGTAATTTTGAATCTCAAGAGTATTTATTAGTTTTTTAATTGTTCTAGGATTACTACCCACCTTAGCAATAATTTCAATATATTCCTCCTTTTTTATATCTGTAAATTCACCTAAGCTATTAATGAACTGTTTAATTATTTCTTCCCTTAGAGGAGGTATAAAGAATGGTATATGTATTATTTTATCTAAATAACCTTTTTTCCAGTTTAGATCCATATATGCATATTTTTTTTCTAAATATTTCTCAATTACTTCCTTATCAACACCAATGATAAAAACGCAATGTTCAACATTTAAAAAAAGCTTTAGAGCCTCCAAAATATCTATAGCCTTTTCAGGAGTACATCTATCAAGATCATCAATGAAAACTATTAATCTTCCACAATTATCACTTGCATTATGATCCCCACAAACATAATCTTTAACAATTTCCTCAAAATCCATTTCAAATTCACTTAAATACTTTAATGTTTTTACTGAATCTTCTTTTGATAGTTTTAATAGCCGATTTGTTGATTCCTGAAAAGTCAATTGTCTCGGTAAAAATTGGTTAACAACAGCCATACTTGCTCCAAACCAATTAATATTTTTAATGAGCTTTTTAACTTTTTTCTTTATTCTTGAATTGTAATCATTATCATTTTCCATCTCTCTTAAGATTGTTAATATAAGTGCTACCCGTAAATCATGAGTTTTTTCAAATTTCCAAGCATCAAACCAAACTGTCTTAATAACTGATTTTTTATCCACATTTCTATTTATATATCGCAGAATTCTTCTCGTCAAATGAGTTTCTTTGGTAATCTTCTTTTTCGTCTCTAACTCATTTTTAATCATCTGCATCAAACTAGTCTTTCCGGAACCCCATTCTCCATATAATCCAATAGTAAGGGGAGTTTTTTGTGTCGTGATTATTTCTTTCAAAATATTGGCAAAAACCTTATAATTTAATAAGTCTATACCTTCAAAAGTATCAGTAAGCAAATTAAGAGAATTATTTTGTGTAGTCTCATTATTAATAGTCATCTAATCACATCACATTTCCATATAACAATTATTCTTAATTTATCAAATGGAAAGTCTGATTTCTGTAACACTATGATATTAACTATGTTCTAAATGTTATTTATAATTTCTAAAAAAATATTTGTCATACTTATAACAACTATAGAGTAAACAATACTAACCTATAACGAAGTAAAGTTTTATCTTCAGATCTGGCCTGTTTGAAAACTGTAAAAACCTACCAATTTCATCCCTATGGTATACACCTAACGATCTATTTAGAGCAGTTTTGTAAATTTTTAATTTTCGAGGAAAAACTTTGGAATTTTCAGGAAAAATCATGAAAGTAATATTTGTATAGTTCAAAAATAATACTTATTATCTTGACTCATTTTTTTTTGAAAATAATGGAAACATTTTCTAATATTTTACAGATTTACTCTTTTCATGTTAAATTTAATAGATTTTTTTTTTGATTAGTAATTATTTGAATAGGAAATTACATATTTTATTTTTAATAAGTGAAAAATATCATAATATGGGAGTGTGATAAAATGCCAGTGGTTCATGTAAATGTGTGGAAGGGTTTTGAGCAGGAAAAAATCGACTATTTAATTGAAAACTTGACTAAAGTCTTTGTGGATATAGATATTCCAGCAGAAGCCGTGGAGATATTAGTACATGAGGTACCTCAATCCCACTGGGGAATAGGTGGAGTACCAGCTTCAGAAAAATTTAAGGGTGTGGACGTACCTGGATGGACCAAAAAATAATAATCCAAATCTTTTTTTGATTAAAACTCTGGAAAATTTTAGGGATTCATTTGGTTATCCCATTAAAGATCTCCAAAAATTTAGGAGCACGAGGTAGCCAAACTTATAATCTCAAAATCCTAATAAATCAAGTAGCTTCTTCTCAACGTGTCTGTTCTGACCCTGACATGGGAAATTGTGTGGATACAGTACCGGGTTAAAATTCAGTTCAATGATACTGTGATTGTGTTGATCAGGCTTTGCTTTTACATCCTGGATGATCATATCTGCCCCACATATCTTTGCACCTACAGCCCTTGCAGACTTCACAGCAATGATCTTGTACTCTTCTAACATCTCATCTGTAAAATCAATGCTGTCACCACCTGTACTGATGTTGGAATTTTCCCTGAGATACACAACCTCACCATTTTGTGGAACGTAATCTGTGTCTTTCCCCTGAGAAGCCAGGTGATTCACTTCTACAGTTCCTATGCTGATTTTTTCAAGCGGAGTAACATGGCCCTTACCCCTTAATGGGCTTTTATTTTTTTCAGAAACCAGTTCCCTGATACTGTGGAGTCCATCCCCCACAACATTTGCTGGAACTCGGTGCATTACTGCCACCACCTCATCCTTGATTACCAGAAACCTGTACTCCCTGCCAGGTATGAATTCTTCAATCATAACGGAACTATCGTATTCTAAGGCCTGTGCAACTGCACTTTTATAATCCTCCTGTGATTTCAGGTCCTTGAGTATCAAAACACCTTCTCCAAAATTAGTGGATTTAGGTTTTATCACGATATCCTTACCAAGGACGTCAGAATACTTTTTTAAAGCTTCATCCAGATCTTTCACATTTATACTCTCAGGCACATTGATACCCTGCTCCTTAAGAATTAACTTGGTCACTTCTTTGTTTCCCATGATTGATGGACTTATATATGTGTCTGCAGAGGTTTTTGTCGCCTGTTTCACATATTCAACCTTACTACCTTTTTTTAAACGGATGAAATTATCATCCCGGTCAAGTACATCAACCTCTACACCCCTAGTTAATGCTTCAGTTATAACAATCTGTGTTGAAAGTTCAAGTCCTTCATAGCTTTTTAGTGACATGATCAAGTCTTCCTCATGATATTTTTCTGTGAATTTTTTATCGCATATCTGGTTCCAAATTCTAAAAAGTTTTCATTGTTCTTTTTCATTTCCCTGTGCATCATTTCAGACGGCAGCAATGAAATATCAAAAAGCTTTTTGTATTCCTTTTCAACGCTCCTAAGATATCTTTCATTCCCGGTGCCTTCAGAAATCAGCTCTGCTACATCTTTAAGCCTTTCAAATATTTCTTCTCCCCACAATTTCAGACCAACTGCTCCTTTATTATATTTTTGGAGCATTAAATCCTCCTTCCTTCCATAGAGTGCCACTAAATGGTGATTTAAATTTATTACTCCATGTTCCTCCTCGGTGATGGTGGCACTTCCTTCAAACAAACAGAAAAGCATGAAAACTTGAAGGAAATACATCTCATCAATGCTTAAACCCATTTTTTCAAATGGATTCAAATCCAAAATCCTTAGCTCTACATATTTCACTCCTCGTTTTTCCAGTGCATCCAGCTGGGTTTCCCCTTTGTTGATATTTTGCTTCAGTCGAATTGAAGAGTAAAATTCGTTTTCTTTTTGCAAAGTATTCCCATTCAGCTGTATTTGAGAACCATTCCTGTATATGCCCAACTTTGAATACTCTGTATTTTTGGTTGCCATCAACTTACGAAGCTTTGCAGAGTATTCCTCCAAACCATTGAAATAAATACTATGCTTGTGTTTAAAAGTATTTGAGTACCCAAATCTGCTTACGCGTAGAGATGTTGCATATTTATTGAAATTTTCAATAACATCCACACAGCACTGACTGCATTTTTGGATTAACTTAATTTCATTGTTTATGACTGAATAATAGGTAGAATGGTAGAATGGTGATGCACCGAAAAGGTAAATCAACATCCAACGATAGCGCAAAAAGTTTCTTGCAAGTGCAAAATGCATTTCATCAATGAATAAACGTTTATCCTTTTCATTTCCAAATTGTTCATATAGATAATCAACCATTCCTTTGCCAAAGGAAAAATTATAGTGAATTCCTGATATCATCTGCATTTTCTTGCCATAACGCAGTGCCAACCCTTTTCTATATGTTTCCATATTTACTCCGTCCTCAGAATCAGAAAACCTTGCAATGGGGATACTATCTTCATTTGGAAGCTTTGGAGGCATACTAAGTGGCCAGAGCAGTTCATTGCCGATACCATCCTCAACCTCAATACTTATTGCATTTAATTCATCATATGCTTCTTCAATTGAATTGAAGGTTGGTGTTATCATCTCAATCTGACTTTCAGAAAAGTCCGTGGTGATACGTGGATTTTCGGTTTTATCCCCAAATACTGAGGGGTGGGGTGTCAGGGCAAGATCACCTGAGGACACAATCCTCTGACACTCTTTTTCTATGCCGAAATTGCCATCTACCAGTAGCTTTCCTTTATCCTCTTTTAAAAAAGACTTTGATACTTCTGAAAAATTCCAGTTCATAAAATCCTCTTTTTAGTTTTGGTAAAGTCCTACTCCAATTCAGCAAGAAAACGCTTGAAATAAAGAGAGGCATAAAAAAAATCGTGTGATACATTTGGTTTTGCGCTTAATTTGTCAATTGTATCCAAAATCAATGTTCTGGATACCAATGAATTGTTTTTAACCTGTTGACATTATGTGAGCGATTTAATTGAACATAGCTTGCAAAAGGAGATGTTGCTCAATTACAGGTGTTACTAATAATAATTGTATTAAAACATCAGTTTTCTTAACTATCGGTTATCCAATATTTATATTTATCGGTTACACATTACTGATCATCCTATAAATTAATGGCATAATTTCAGCAAAAAAATAAAAAACAAACCCTTTTTAAAGTTTAAAACAAAAACTCCACCTATGGAATCAACTGACAGCAAAAAAATCTTGATGGTACTCTTTCTCGGAGTTTTTATAGGATCACTCGACCTGGGCATTGTTGGCCCTGCACTGCCTGCAATTCAATCCTACTTCGGAGTGAACGAGAGAATGGGGTCATGGCTTTTCACCTTATACATCCTATTCCTCATGATAGGAACACCCTTAATGGCCAAACTATCAGACACCTACGGCAGAAAGACCCTCTACATAGTGGACGTACTCCTATTTGCCGTTGGTTCACTTGTAACCATATTCGCATTATCCTTTGAAATGATCCTTCTTGGAAGGGCCATTCAGGGATTTGGAGCTGGAGGCATATTTCCAGTTGCAAATGCAGTTATTGGGGACACATTCCCCCCAGAAAAACAGGGCAATGCAATGGGAATAACAAGCTCGGTATGGGGATTTTCAGGAGTTTTAGGCCCAGTATTTGGGGGCTTACTCCTTAAGTATGGCTGGCAGTGGCTTTTTGTTATAAACATACCCCTATCTATTTTCATAATAGTTGCAAGTATTTACATACTCCCTAAAAGTGAAAGGGTCGACGGAATGCACTTCGACTGGAAGGGACTCTCTGTACTTGGTGTTCTTGTAACCTGCCTTGCCTATGGAGTAAACCAAATCAACACCACCGATGTACTGTCAAGTTTATTTTCATTGGATGTTCTTCCATTCTTGCTTGTTGCCCTGGTGCTGCTTCCAGTTCTCTGGAAGGTTGAAAACAGTGAAAAGGACCCGCTTATCCAGATAGACCTCTTCAAAAGCAGGGAGGTTAAGCTCCTTGGAACCTTCTTCATTGGAACTGGACTAACCCAGGCTGCAACAGTTTTCATACCTGCATTTGCAGTGGTTGCCCTATCCCTCACAACCTCAAATGCCAGTTTAATGGTCATGCCAATGGCGATTGCAATGGCTATAGGGGCACCAATTGTAGGAAAACTCCTGGATTCACTGGGCTCTAAAATAATCATGATCACAGGAACATCAGTACTTGTAATAGGCCTTTTCATCATGGGGTTCTTCCCAGAATCATTTTACCTCTTCATAACTGCAGGTGTGCTCATTGGAGTTGGTATGGCCACGGTTATAGGCTCACCACCAAGGTACATAATGATCGTTGAGAGCCCACCAAAACACAGGGCTTCAGGCCAGGCACTCATCAACATAAACAGCAGCGCAGGGCAGCTTATTGGAGGGGCACTCATAGGAGCAATAATAGGATCCCAGGCAGGAATGATGGGAGGTTACCAATCTGCATTTATGATCATGGGATTCGTGGCCATCATAATGACAGTTCTGACCCTTGGACTTAAAACACGGGCTGAACAGCTTGAAACCATGAAAAGGAACTTTGAAAATCATTATGAATAAGATCAATGTGTTACGATTTATTAATTCGTGACCCCTTTATATATTCCTTTTTTTACTGCCATACCAACATCAACTTTAAATATGGTCCAGCACATAAATGATAGTAGTTTTTATATAGACCAGTCATTATAATTTGGTTTTGGTAATATGGATGAAGAGATCAGCACACGGGATAGAATAGTTAGGGCTGCAACACGCCTTTTTCAGTTAAAGGGGTATCATGCCACAGGATTGAATGAGATCCTGAGGGAAAGTAATGCACCTAAGGGTTCATTATATTACTACTTTCCAAATGGAAAGGAAGAACTGGCCCTTGAATCAATTGAGTTAACCAAGGTCTTCGTTGAAGAAACCATAAGGAAAAGGCTTTCAATGATTGAGGATCCTGCTGAATCCATTAAAAATGCCATTCAGGAGATGGCAGATTTCATTGACATGGCGGAAAACGAGAAAATCTCCCTTAGAAGTACTAAAAAGGTTTCCGTTAACCTGGTTGCACTTGAAACATCTTCAAGCAATGAAAATTTAAGGAAAGCCTGTGAATCTGCTTTTGATGCTTGGCAGAATGTTTATGCTGGAAAACTGATCCAGGGAGGTTTCACAAAGCAAGAAGCCAAAAAATTAAGTATGGTAATTCAATCCATGATTGAAGGAGCCATAGTCATGTCCCTGACCAAAAAAAGTGATGTACCCTTTTTTGAGGTTGCAGAAGTCATTCCATCCATATTAAAACTAGAAAATAAGAACTAAGGATCATTGAAGCCTTTTTTAATGATTTTTTTTAATAAAAATTATGTAGACCAATCTAATTAGTTTGCTGAACCGTTATAGAGGGGTTCCTAATATTATGTAGACTGGTCTAATACAGGAGAGTATTCAGAAATGGTTTTAAATTCAAATGAAAATAATTTCTCACTTAACAAAAATAACACTAAAAAAATCTTAGTTGTACTTTTAATAGGTGGATTTATATCCATGTTAAATGAAACTGCACTAAACATTGCATTTCCCAATATAATGTTACAATACAATATTTCAGCTGGAACTGTGCAGTGGTTAACCACAATCTATGTTCTTGTTTCAGGCATTGTATTCCTTATCAGCGCCTTTCTTATCCAGCGGTTCTCAACAAGAAAATTATTCATATCCTCAATGGTTTTTTTAATTATAGGAACTATTGTATCAGGCATTTCAACAAATTTTCCAGTTTTATTTACTGGACGGCTGATACAGGCAATTGGAACAGGTATCCTCGTACCTTTAATATTTAACACTGTGCTAATATTGATTCCACGAGAAAAAAGAGGATTAGTGATGGGACTTGTGAGTCTCGTAGTGCTCTCCGCACCAATGTTTGCACCAGTACTTATGGGATTCCTTATGGGATTTATGGACTGGCACTGGTTCTTTTTAATGGTTTTAGTCTTTTTTGTAGCGACATCAATTTTAGGACTATCTTCTTTAAGAAACATCACAAAAATTACACATCCTAAACTTGATATTCTATCTGTTATCTTAGCTGCTGTGGGATTTACTGGAATTATAACTGGTTTTAGCGGCCTAGGAGACTATGGATTAAGTCTAAATGTAACTATTCCCCTAATTATAGGCCTAGTTAGCCTTATCATATTTACAATACGCCAATTAATTGTGGAAAATCCTTTACTGGATCTTCACGTTTTTAAGTATCCTTTTTTCACAATAGGGATAATAATTAATGTAATTAATGTTATGGTAGTTTTTGCAATAGTGATTCTACTTCCAATGTACCTGCAGAATGCACTTGGAACCACAGCTCTTATTGCCAGTCTTGTAATACTGCCTGGAAGTATTTTAAACTGTTTCTTACCCCTTCTCTCAGGCCATATATATGACAAACACGGAACAAGAATTGTCATTAGCTCAGGCCTGGCCCTTATGTGTATTTCCATGATATTCTTCTCGCACCTTTCTGCTTCAACAACCCTTATAACCGTGTTAATTATAAATTGCAGTTTATATATAGGATCAGCCCTTTTAATGTCACCAAATCAGACAAATACTCTGGGAAACTTGGATTCTAAGTATTATGCTTCAGGTTCAGCCATAATGACAGCTTTACAGCAAATTGGAGGTGCAATTGGTTCATCTCTATTTGTAAGTTTCATGACCTTCAGCCAACAAAACTACCTTCAAAACATCATTAATCCAAATTCAACACAGCAAATATCTGCATTAATATCTGGTGTGAACTTTTCATTCACAATAGGAGCAGTGATACTTGGATTTGTATTTGTTCTGTCGCTGTTTTTAAAACGTGGAACACCACAAACATGAAAAAATAGCATGGTGATTTAAACCACTATTTTTTTTTAGTGTGAAAATGGGGTTTCATTAAAAAAAACATCTGATTTTCTATTTTTTAAAGAATTAATTTAAAAATAATCTTGAATTTAAAAATAATTTTAAAAAATGAAATATTTAATAAAAAAAGGATGTTTCAGAGCTTCAGTCTGTTTTAACACCCTGAGAAACTGGTAACCTGCGCAACCATCCAATATCACTCTTGTAGAGCATTCTTATGTCGCTGATACCGTAGCGTATCATTGCAAGGCGCTCAATTCCAAGGCCAAATGCCAGTACTGGTACATCGATACCCAGAGGCTCAAGTACTTCTGGTCTGAACATTCCAGATCCTCCAAGCTCTATCCAGCTCTCCTTCTCAGGCAGGTAGATCTCACACTCAGTTGAGAGGTAGGTGTATGGGAAGTAGGCTGGTCTGAATCTGACTTCGAATCCTAACTTCTTGTAGAACTCCTTGAGTATTCCAAGGAGGTTTTTGAAGGTTATATCCTCACCTGCAACTATTCCTTCCACCTGATGGAACTCCGGAAGGTGTTTGTAGGTTATGGTTTCCCTTCTGAAGACCCTACCAACTGAGAACATCTTGAGTGGTGGTTTGTTTTCAGCTAAAAACCGTGCTGAAAGGCATGTTGTGTGGGTTCTGAGTACTGATTGTTTTGCAATTTCCCTGTTCCATGGGTACTTCCATCCCGTGGATCCAGTGGCTCCACCGTTCTCATGAACTTCTCCAACCTTCTTCACAAGCTCTTCCCGTGGCAGCTTTGCGTATCTTGGGTTTTTAACGTAAAATGTGTCCTGCATTTCCCTTGCTGCATGATCCTGAGGCTGGAAGAGGCAGTCGAAGTTCCAGAATGCAGATTCCAGTATGTTACCTCCAGACTCTGTGAAGCCCATGTTAAGGAAAATATCACGTATCTCCTCAATTATCCTCTGAAGGGGGTGCATCTTACCTGGAAAAATTTCAGGGTGCTCTGCATTTATATCATAGCCCCTGTAGTGTAATGATTTCCATGCTCCAGTTTTAAGCTGTTGGTGTGTGAGCTGGGTTGCCTCTTCACGTATCTCAATCCCAACATCAAGGAGTTTCATTCCCTTGTCAAGAACTTTAAGTGTGTGACTTGTTTTTTTGTCGATCTTAATAATGTTCTTACGTTTTTTCAGGTTTTTAAGGGACTTTTTAAGGTCTCCTCCAAGGTCCTGGAGGTTCACCTTTCCCTGGGTAAGGGTATCTATGAGTTCCTCATCGCTGTCTCTTGTGGTGAGGGCAGTTTTTCCTTCCTCTGTGATTGTAACGTTTCCCTTATCAACAGATGCCCACCGCTTCCTTAAAAGCCAACCAATTGCTATTTTAACATCCACAGCTTCTAACCCTGATTTTTCCGGCATCTCATCCATTGAGATGGTTCCATATTTATCAAGGGCTTTTAGGAGCTGTTTTTCTGGCAGACCATTTTTTGAGTAGTCCAGGCCGATATCTGTTAGTCCTGCAAATTCCTGAACATCCTTTTCCACTTCTATGATGTCCTTGGATGCCATGGAACCTGCTGCACTCATAACTGATTTTATGTCCATATCTATGGACTCTGATATGGCTTCTGGTGAAGATTCGTAATTGAAGGATTCTAAGCTTTTTAGAACCTTCTTCTCGTAAATATGCAGTTCATCAATGACCTTTTTAAGTTTATCATCATTCATTTTTATCATCCACAATGTTAATTGTCAGTTCATAAATTTAATGATTGTCCCCAATCACACCATCAAGAATGGAGATCATGAGGGACGATGCCGTGAGATCCGCAGTTGTACCAGGATTCAAATGTTCGGATACCAGCATTTCATCAAAGGCCCTGACTTCTTCCATTCCATTTTCTGCCAGTATTCCACCAGCATCCAGGAGCTCTTTTGCATCCTTTGATACATCCCCTGCAACCTTTTTACCGTACTTTCTCTCGATGAGTGTGTCGGGGTAACGTGAGAGAATGGTTAGGAAGGTCTGAAGAGTTGCATCGTTGAGACTGCCCCGGGATTTAACCTCTTTGAATGTGGGGTATCCAACATCGAAGGTTATGGGCATTTTGTTTGTGAGTTCATATGCAAGTCTGTCCCATCCAGAGGATATTTCAAGGACATCGTACATGTTAAGGCCCTTCTCAATGAGTTCATCCTTTGCATCACTGCTTCCAACGTCCAGCTCATCTCTCTCACCCATACCACCTGCATCAGCTATGCTTATGGCATCGTAGAGATTTACAGCATCTTCAGGGGTTGTTGCCCTCATGAGGAGATCCACATTCTCCCTTGTGTTTTTAAGGTCTGTGCTCATGGCTGCTGCAGCACATATTGGGGTTAGGAGCATGATTATTCCAAGGTTGGTGTTGTTTGCAACCCATTTATTGGTTTCAATTACAGCATCCTTTATCTCTTTTCCAAGGCCTATTTTATGGAAGTTTTCAGGTTCCCTGTACTTCAAACCCTTCTCTGCTGTTTGTTGCATGATGTTTCCAATGACAACTCCGCTTATTAGGAAGTCTTCAAATACCATGTCGTCGAAGTCCTGGGTTCTGTGAACATTTCCAGGTTTAGGATGTCCGCTGACCTCAAGTACCGATGCTATCTGTGCAGCCTTTGCAATGTAATCTGGTTCCAAGTTTGATTCTCCATTTCTTTAGTTTAATGAAAAGATTATTTTTATTTCTTTGAGGTATTATCAAAAGATTATTTTGATTAGTTATATCAGGGGATCCTGCCCAACATGCAGCAAATCAAAAAAAAAGATGTTTTTTTTAAAGGCAGGTTTCAAGTCCCTCCAAAAAATCAGGAGCAAAGTGGCTCACTATAAGATCTGCACCAGCCCTTTTTATTGAAAGCAGGGATTCATGTACGGATGATTCTGTGAGGTATCCTGCAGCTATTCCTGCTTTGAGCATGGAGTATTCTCCACTGACCTGGTAACCAATCGTTGGCATGCGGAATTCATCCTTAACACCCTTCACAATGTCAAGGTAGGGCATTGCAGGTTTCACGATGATCATGTCTGCACCCTCCTCCACGTCAAGTTCAACCTCCCTCATAGCTTCAAGACTGTTTTGTGGACCCATCTGATAGGTTTTTCTATCTCCAAAGGATGGTGCTGAACACACCGCATCCCTGAAGGGTGCGTAGAATGATGATGCATACTTGGCTGAGTAGGACATTATTATTGTGTCGTAGTGTCCGTTCAGATCCAGTGTTTTTCTTATTGCAGCCACCCTGCCGTCCATCATATCTGAAGGTGCCACTATATCTGCACCAGCCTCAGCATGGCTCAGTGCTATCTTTGAGAGGTAGTTCAGGGTTTCATCATTGATGATTTCACCGTCGCGGATGATTCCGCAGTGACCATGGGATGTGTACTGGCACATGCACACGTCTGTGATAACTATGAGGTCAGTTTCCTCTTTAAGTTTCATGACTGTTTTCTGGACTATTCCATCCCTTGCATATGCAGAAGATCCCTTATCATCCTTTGAAAGAGGCATTCCAAATATGATCACAGATTTGAGTCCCATAGCTTCAAGTCTCTTTGCTTCAGAGACCAGGTCGTTTACTGAGTACCTGTACTGACCTGGCATGGTATCAATATGCTCCTTCTGACCATCTTCAAGTCCCTCCTTAACGTACATGGGGTATATGAAGTCCTCTGGATTGAGCCTGGTTTCACTTAAAATATTTCTCAGCTGGGGTGTTTTCCTTAACCTTCTCATTCTTGTAACTGGAAACTGCATTTTATCACCGGAGATTATTTTAAAATAAATTTGAATCCTAATTATTTTATCTAACAATATTTTATTTTAATATTGGTTTGAATAACTTAAAAATGTAAAGTTTTCTTTTTGATTTAATGAAAAATGGTAACCTAATGTTGCTTCTAATTATTTATGAACTTTCAACGTCAACAAGCCTTGCAACACGTTTAATAGAACGTTCTACAGCATCAACAGACATCTTAACACTCAAAGCATCCTTGTTACATGTTTCAGCACATCTTCCACATACTCTGCACTTATCTGCATCCACAACAGCTTTTCCATCATGGATATGGATGGCATCCACGAAGCAGATGTCTTCAGTGCAACTTCCACAGCCTGTGCAGATTTCAGGGTTGAATTCTACCTCAACACCTGCCATTGGGGTTAAACTACTTCCAATATTTTCTGGAAGTTCTTTTGCCATTTTCCAGAGGCAACAGCATGGGCAGCAGTTGCAGATTGATAGAAGATCCTCCTTTGGGCCTGTGTTCATCCATACACTGTCTATTTTGTTCCTGCCTATGATATGGACCAGCCCTGCTTCCTGGCACTGTTCAACATGTTTAATGGCTTCTTCCTTTGAAACCATCCTCCCCAGTTTGGTTGATATTCGCTTTGTTCCCCTGCCAAGGAATAAGCAGCCAAGATCATGGGGATAATCCTTACAATCATTTGAAACACGGCATATACACGAGTTCATCAGGAAGTGGTGGCTGGATCTTCGGATCATCTCCTTCAAAACATCACTTGGGAGAACAGAGTCCTCCATTACAGGGATGGAGGTATTCACGTTAATTTTTTCAAGCTTCATGATCTTAGAGGGTTTCACAGTACTGTCTCGTGGTAAAACCTGTATATCATCCCCCTCAAAGAACAGCCTATCTGCCATACTTGCAACTGGAGCTACTCTTCTGCAAAGCCCTGCAAGGCTAAACCTGAGTTTAAAGGTCCTTTTTATTAGTCTGATGCTTATGTCTGAGAAATCCATGGAAAACACTTAAATCTTCTTTTTTCTTAAAATTTTGTTTTTCTTATTTAAGTTCTGAATTTAAGTCATGATCATTGATCAATCCATTAAATCCCTCAACGGGTCATCAACACCGTAGGGCTTCTTCTGGTAGTGCCGTTTGGCATGTTCCACTATCAGTGCATGGTACTCCTGGTACACTGGAACCTCTTTTGGTAAATTGGATTCAAAGAGTTCCTTGACCTCCATGTAACCTGCCTTTTCCGGTATCAATCCAAGGTGGGAGAATATCCTCTTGGTGTAGGCGTCAACAACGAATTCAGGTTTTTTATAAGCGTAGAGAAGTATTGAATCTGCAGTTTCATTACCCACACCCTTAACACTTAAAATTTCCTTTCTACCAGGTGTACGACCTTTCAGGGATATGAAGAACTTTGTGACCTCCCTTAGATAGGTTGCCTTCTGGTTTAAAAACCCTGCACACCTTATTGCAGCTTTAAGTGTTTCATCAGATAGTTCCAGGAGTTTTTCAGGTTTTATGGCATTCAGGTCGTTGAGGTTCTTCAGAGCCTGTTCTGCTGATGTCCAGGTTGTGTTCTGGGTCAGTATGGCTCCGAGGATTATCTCATAGATCTCATCATCCTTTTTTGGTAATTCATAGTTTTCTGGATGATATCCTCGCAGTGAGCCTGTTTTTGTGGGATTTGAACCCTCATGGTTTGTCAAAGGCCACCAACCCTGCGGCCCGTAGAGATCGTAGAGTTTTTGATATATCTTGATCACTTGATGAGATCCTTTATTCATATTGTTAGATAGGATGGAGTTCTATATGTATCCATTCCTAATATTTCATGGAACGTAAAATCATATGAGTAGCTGTAGGATAAGCTGAAAATCATAGAAGAATTTAAAATAGGCATTATAGATAATATAAAGTAGATAAAATAATAAGAACAGAGGTTATGAATGATAATTAAATGTGATAAATGTATATTAAGGGAATGGAAGCGTTCTGACCTTGAAAATCTGGTTAAAAATGCCAACAACATAGATATAGCCAGCAACATGAGGGATGGCTTTCCATTTCCATACACCCATGATCATGGCAGACAGTGGATAGAAATTGCAGAGACCAATGATTGTTTTTTTGCAATAACAGCTAAGGGTGAAGCTGTGGGTGGAATAGGCCTTACCCTGGGTGAAGATATTGAAAGAATCTCTGCAGAAGTTGGTTACTGGTTGGGAAAAGCCCACTGGGGAAGGGGAATTATATCCTCAGCCTTAGAGGGCGTGGTGGACTACGGGTTCAACGAGTTAAAACTTGAAAGGATATTTGCAGTTCCATTTGAACACAATACTGCCTCAAGAAGAGTTCTTGAAAAAAATGGTTTTAATCTTGAGGGTATTCTAAGAAACAGTGTCATAAAATCTGATAAAATATACAATCAAGCATTGTACGCAAGAATTAAATAAAATATTTATTAAAGGATGTGAATTTATGTCAGGAAACACCACAGGCGAAATGTTTAAGGTTACAACCTTCGGTTCAAGTCACGGCACAGCACTTGGAGCAGTTATTGACGGCTGCCCTGCAGGACTGGAACTGAACGAAGAGGATATCCAGGCAGAACTTGATAAAAGAAGGCCGGGCACAAGTAAAATAACAACACCCCGAGGCGAAAAGGACCAGATCCAAATACTATCCGGGGTCTTCCAGGGCAGGACAGATGGAACACCCATAGCCGCAGTTGTCTACAACAGGGATGCAGACTCCTCAGCCTACGAGGCCCTTAAAAACACACCAAGACCAGGCCATGGAGACTACACATGGAAGGCACGATACGGCTCTTACGACTACCGTGGAGGTGGAAGGGGAAGCGGCAGGGTAACAATAGGACACGTTATAGGTGGAGCAGTTGCAAAGAAACTCCTGAAAACCATTGGCATAGAAGTGGTTGCCCATGTAACCCAGATAGGAAAGATAAAGGCCAAAAAGGTCAACATCAACCAGATAGCATCTAAGATCCAGGAAAATCCTGTTCGATGCGCAGACCATGTTGCAGCATCCTCGATGGAGGAATTAATTCTTGATCTGAAGTCCCAGGGAAACTCAGTTGGAGGTATAGTTGAAACACTTGTTCTGAACGCACCTGCAGGTCTTGGAGATCCTGTATTCGACAAGCTGGATGCCGACATTGCCAAGGCCCTCATGGCCATAGGAGCAGTTAAAGGGGTTGAAATCGGAGCAGGGTTTGAATCTGCAGAGCTCACAGGATACGAGATGAACGATGAATACTACGTATCTGAGGAGGGAATCCGAACAACAACCAACCAGGCAGGTGGAATCCTTGGAGGTATGTCCAATGGAATGCCCATCGTTGCACGCATGGCAGTTAAACCCACACCATCCATATCAAGACCCCAAAAAACAGTTGATATCGAGAAGATGGAAGATACTGAAATCGAGATAAAAGGAAGGCATGACCCCTGCATTTGTCCAAGGGTAACGCCTGTGGCTGAGGCTGCAGTTGCAATGGTTGTGGTGGATCATTTGATAAGGGCGGGTTTTATGGGACCTACAAAGGTATAATCCTATATCATTTTATGTTAAATTCTTAAAAGGTTTCTTAGAAATCATCATATGTAGATTTAATAAATTATTATAATATTTTTATTACAAATAAATCAATATACGATCATTGTTTTTACTTAAAATGTGAGGGCATCATGACAGATTATAATCCTTTTGGTAAAAAAGTTTCTGAGTTAGAAAAAGAAGATTTAGATAAACTAATTGGTAATGTTGCTGAAGGATGGTTTATTGAATATAAAGGTGATTTTCCATCTTCTACTAACAAAATATCTCATTCTCTTGCATCGTTTGCAAATAGTGATGGTGGTTGGTATATTATAGGAATCGATGATGAAGACGGCAGTAATATTGCAACGGAAATTGTTGGTTTTGATATTAATGTTCATTCTATGCCAAAGGAACAGATAAGAAATATAATAGCCAATAATATTACGCCAAAGCCCTTTTTTGAATCTAAACTTATTATGATAAATAATGAAAAAGCTGTTTTGGTGGTACATATAGAAAGTGGAGATGAAACTCCTTATGTAACTAACGATGGTAAAATCTATCAAAGGGTTGGTGAAGGTTCTGATCCAATAAAATTGAATGATCATTACTCTATCCAAAAGTTATACGACCGATCAAAAGAATCTAGATTATGGATTGAAAATTTTAGCCAAAACCGATTTGGTATATCCAAGGGTCAATCAAATCAAAATCAATGCTTTTTAGAGATTTATTTTTACACAATGCCCGTGAATAAATTTGAGTTCAATGATTTTAGTAGTGAAAACTTTTTTAAAGAGGTTATTAAAAATTTTTCAGAGAAAGTTCACATTTTATCTCAGTATTTTGTAGGCAGTATCGAACTAAATAATTATTATTCTTCTTCAAGTTCTTATATATTAAGGCATATTACTCCTGAAAATTCCATTGATTTAGGAACAACAATGGAACTTTTTATTAATGGAAATCTTAAAGTTATTCTCCCGGTGCCTACTATTTCTATAGAAAATTTGGATTACAGTGATCCAGATTATTTAGAGATTCTTGGAGATTTTTATGAATTATTATCTGAAAATGAGTATCAATACTTGGAAATCATTGATGCAAATAAATTTTTTGTAGAATTTATGGTATTTTATAAACAATATATTCAATTTTTAAAAAATAAAAATTTTAATGGTACTTTAGGTGTTCGATTTAAAATTACTAATAGTTGGCGTACTTTATTATTTTTTAATGATGAAAATTATCTTAATTTAATAAGGGAATATGGATGTCCTATATGCCTTAAATCAGGAATTGAAATACCTAACTTTAATAATGGGAACTTAATAGCCACCACATTAAATGAAGAAGAATTTTCTGTGCCTTTAGAAGGGGAAGGTTTAGAACCTGCTGTTATTGGGATAGATTCAATAGTTTTATTACAAACAATTTATGAAGCATTAGGAATTCCTAGACACTTTTCTACATATCTCTTACCGGGAATTGTAAAATACATTTTTAAATTTGGTTTAAAAGACTCTAATTCGGATAATGTTAAATAAATTTTTTTTGAAATTAATTAAAAAATAGTCATAAAAAGATCTTTTAGTAGTATATAAAAAAATTCAAGCCTCGAGGGGGATTTGAACCCCCGACCACGAGATTACGAGTCACGCGCTCTACCGAACTGAGCCACCGAGGCATAAAGAGCTGTTACTTAATTTGTTTTTGTTTGATTGGATTTAAAGTTAACTGTGAATTTTATTTAGTATATGTTAACTTAATAAATTTCGTAAATAAAGAAGTTAGTATTCATTAATCCCTTAATGTTTATGCATCCCATGAGTAATTTAATGTATAATTTATTATTTTGCTTAAAAAATGATTCTGAGAGCTTCTTAAAATGATATATCCCAATTAGATTAAACTATCTACAAAGGGCCATATTAATACCATTTTCAAAGAGTTAATGCTATTTAACTTTTTTAAGACTTTTTTATTAAAAACATTACTAATAGTCTCAAATAATTAAATAAAAAAGAATTATTTTTTAAATCCTCATTTAAAAACTCTATTCTCTTAAAAAATTAGACAGCCGTTTGGTTCAAATATTAGTATATATTAGCTGCCTATTTCGTAAAATTCTCAACTGTAACAGCCATATGACTAAACATAGTCAACTTAACGAATTAAGATAGTGAGGTTAATGAAAAGATTTAAATATTGTTAAATTAATACTGACTGACATCAGTCAATAAAGGAGGATACTATGAACTATTTGGCAAATGAAAATAATTACTCAATTCAGACTTTCGGTCTCACCAAGAAATATAAAGATCAAAAAGCAGTAAATGGCATCAATCTGGCGATTAAAAGAGGTGAAGTTTTCTCTTTACTCGGTCCTAATGGTGCAGGTAAAACTACAACCATAGAAATGCTTTGCTGTCTGCTAAAACCAACTGCTGGAACTGCAACTATCATGGGTTATGACATAAAGAAAAATCCTTCAGCAGTAAAAGAAGTTATTGATATTTCACCACAAGAAACTGCTATTGCTAGCCATTTGACAGCTTGGGAGAATCTTATGTTAATGGGCGGAATAAATGGTCTGAAAAAAGAAGAAACGAAAAAGAGAGCTAAAGAACTCATAGAATTAATGGGGCTGACTGAAAGAGCAAATGAACAGGTCCAGAATTTTTCAGGAGGAATGCAACGAAGGTTAAGTATAGCAATGGCACTGATTTCTGATCCTCCCGTACTCTTTCTTGATGAGCCGACCCTGGGTTTAGACCCTCAAGCCAGAAGGGCTATTTGGAAGCAGATCGAACGTTTCAAAGGGAAAAAAACAATCATTTTAACCACTCATTATCTTGAGGAGGCAGACGCTCTCGCAGATCGAGTTGCTATAATTAGCGAGGGTAATATAATAGCAATGGGGACGCCAAAAGAGCTCAAGAATGATATCTATGGGGTGCAAACCATGATAATTAAGGCTCAAAAACTTTCTTCTACTATTATGGAAGGATTGGGGAAGATGTATCTCAATGTAAAAGAGATAGATAATGGAATTGAGATAAAAGCAAGGGAATTAAATTTTGATGATATAGTTGACTACCTTCGCTCCAAAGGAGCAAAAATTGAAGGGATTTCTATGAAAGAGCCCTCTTTAGATGATGTATTTTTTAGCCTTACCGAAAATGAGGTGAACAAATGAGATTTATCAGCTTAGCCAATCGGAATATAAAAGAAGTATATAGAGATCATGTTTCTATGGGTCTGGGATTGGGATTGCCTATTGTATTGTTGGTACTTTTTGCATCCATTGGTAAAAATGCCCCAATCAAGATTTTCACTGCTAACGCACTCACACCTGCAGTAATTGTCTTTAGTTTCGGATTTCTAACATTATATTCTGCTATGCTTTTAGCAAGAGATCGTGAAAGTGCATTTTTAACAAGGCTTTTAACAACACCACTCAAACCGTCCGACTTCATCTTGTCTTATATTCTACCTTTCTTACCGATAGCACTCCTCCAAATTACAGTTTGCTTTGTAGTTGGGAGTTTATATGGCGTTACAATTAATTTAAGCATTATTTTTGCTTTAATTATTTTATTTACCCTAGCATTTGCCTGTATTGGAATAGGTATGATAATAGGATCACTCTTCTCAGAAAGTCAGACTGGAGGAATTGGATCTATAGTGATAGTTATAATATCCTTATTCAGCGGCGCTTGGATGGACTTAAAAATGGTTGGAGGAATATTTGGAGCTGTTGGATATGCCCTTCCTTTTGCTTATGCCCTCGATGCCACTAGGGGTATTTTAAATGGATCAGGGTGGGGAGATATCATTATAGATTTTTATTGGGTTCTTGGTTATGCACTGATCTTTTTTATAGGGGGAATTTTGTGTTTTAGATGGCGGACAAAAAGATGATCTTATTCCTTTCTCTCCATACAAAACCTTTTCTAAGATTGTTTCATATAATAAAAACAATCAAAATTTAGTCTGGGTGGAATAAATTGATGCGCGTGACAAAAAAACCTGAAATAAGGCGTAAAGAACTAATGAACGCCGCAGAAGACTTATTTATAGAAAAAGGATATGAACAGGTTGAAGTATTAGAAATAGCGAAAAAAGTAGGCGTAGTGAAGGGTACTTTTTATTATTATTTCAAATCCAAAGAAGCAATACTTGATGCAATTATTGACAAATACATTTCTATCCTTGTTGAAGATATGGAAAATATGGTCAATCAGAAGGATCTAACAGCATTAGAAAAATTGATGAACATATACCCCTTTGCTTTGTCATTTCCAGGTGGTCATAAGAGCATAATGCATCGTCTTCAAGAAGAAAAGAATGTTCATCTACGTATGAAGCTTGAACAAAGGATTCCACAAGAAACTGCTGGATTACTTACACGTATAATTAAACAGGGTATTGAAGAAGGTGTTTTCAATATTAAGTATCCTGAAGAAGCTGCTGGCGTATATATGGGAACAATGATTATACTCCAAGGAATAGAGAATCTTGACCCCAATTCTCTGGAATTTAAGAGAAAATTCATGGCCATGTTCTATTTTATTGAGCGGATTTTGGGTGCAGAAGAAGGTTTGATTATCAAATTTATGGAAAAAAATAGTTCTTAGACGCAGTCTTCTCCGGAGGTGGGGGGTGTGAAGGATGGTTTAAGTAATGCGAACTTCATCATATGCCTGTATATTACGGTAATTTCAACTTTTCCTTAAAAAAAAGAAATTAAATAACATTTTAAGTTTAAACCTTAAAATTCATCCAGTGTCTGCTGTTTCGGCATATATGCATCCAGGTTGATCTTCATCCCATCCCGTGCAGCCAGGGTTCTTATTCCTGTTTTCTCGGTTATCCTCCGGGCTTCAGAGTCTGGATGGTCCATTATGAACTTCATTCCAAGGTGGGTCATCACAGCAAGTTTAGGTGACACCTCATCCACAAGCATCTGGAAGTCATCTGCACACATATGGCCCCTTATCCTCTCACCATCTGCCCTTATGACACTTGCAATCAATATATCCGCACCCCTATGTTCTTCAGCCAGTTCCGGGAAGTACTCTGTATCTGAGGTGTAGGATATTGTGAAGTCCTGGTGGTGGAACTTGAAACCAACACCCTTGGGGTCGCCGTGAATTGTCTTTGTGGCCTTCACACGGATGTTGTCAAGCTTAACCTCATCACCGGGTTCCATTGCCTTAACTTGGGGTTTTGTCATGTGGTACTTGGATATGCAGGGGCCCCAATCTTTGTAGCCATTTATAACGCTCTGGTTTCCAATTAAGATCCCCCTTCTCCGGGTCATTCCCCGTGTTACAGCTTCAAGTAGAACCTCAGCATCTGTGTAATGGTCTGTGTGTGAGTGTGAGACCATGACGCAGTTGAGCTTGGTTGGGTTCAGTCCGAACTGGTAGGTCCGAACCAGTGCACCAGGCCCTGGATCCACGTGGATGTTTTTACCGTCAATACCATCTATTCTAAATCCGCCTGTCATCCTCTTCTGGGTTATGGTCGCGAAAGCGTCCGCCACCACTTCCTAAAAATGTTAACTGCATGTTAGGTCACCTTTTATTAGTTTTTTTTATTTAAATTCGTTATTTTAAGCTAATATTTTTATTAAATTTTAAATCTATTGCATAAACTTTTAAATCAATGACATAATCATCATTAAGATTAAATGAATAGCTATTTATGAATCAAACAAAAACATACTCCTATTTCTCTTCCCTGCAGAGTATCACAGAGCAGGTTAAACCTGTTTTATTTCCTTTGATGCAGAGGTTTTCCTTTTCTATAACCACTTTGTCCCCAACCTTTACAACCGCGGGATCTGCAACCTGCATTGTAACAGATTCTCCTGCCTTTTTAAGGGGCTTCCAGTCCATGTCAAGGGCTTCAACACCCTTTTTAAGGGTTACCTCAACTTCATCTCCATTGATGGTCTGGATCTTCCCCACTTCACCATGGTCAATTATCCTGGTGGCCATCTGTATTGTTTCTGTGGTTTTTAGAAGCTCCTCCCTCAGGGAATTTCTCCATTCGTTCAGTTCTTTAACATCCTGGATTATGGTGGTTCTTAAAAGTTCCTTTGCATCCTTATGGTTCAGGTTGGGATGTTTTATGAGTACATCATAGTCCTGGCTTACAGATGGTGTTAAGTGGGCCACATCTTCCATTACCTTGCTGAAGAGTTTTCCAATATCCTGGAGGTTGGTTTTATTCTTCCAGTTGTCTTTTATGGTTTTATTGGCAATTTCCTTGGTTACCTTGTTTCCAAAGACAACTATGGAGCTTTCACCACCTTTTATAGTCTTTATATCTGAACCGAGAAGTTCAACTATGTTGTAAGCCCCGGTTGTTCCGTAGATTCGCTTCCTCTTTGTCTTGAGTGGTGTTTTAAATCTAACCTCACCAACTGCAACATCTCCAATTTCACGAACTTTCTGGGCATCATCTGTTATTTTAAGTGTTATGTCAAGTTCTGAAGCTTTTTTCAGGAGCTCTTCATCTGTTCTGATCTCTCCAGAGTAGAGTTCTTCCTCAAGTTTCTCCCTCTGACTTTCATCACCGAAAAACCCAATTCTCCTTTTATCTCCAGCTATGACACATCCTTTGCTTCCAACGTACGTTATTATAAGACTCATGTGAACACCGTGATTTTATCTAAATAGAATGTTTAATTTGAGTTTTTATATAAGTTATGTTTATCCCTCTAATGGAAATTATTTCAGGAAAAAATAGGGCTGAAAACAGGATTTAATCCTACAATCATGAATTTTTAATAAAAAAATGACACAATAATTCTTGAAAAATTAAAGTAACATGCAGAAATGATTAATTTTAAATAAAAATTCATGAAAATTTTCAATTAAAAATTTAAGGGATGTAATAATGGCACTGTTTTTATATAAAATTATTTTTTAAAAAAATTAGAAAAATAATTATAATAATCCTTTCTATTTGAAAAATAAACCTTAAAATGATTTTTATCATCAAAAAGAAGATTTAAAAAATTCAATTAAAAGAAAATTAAAAGGTATATCTTATAAAAATATTTTATAAAAAGATCATGAAGAAAAAGGAAAGATAAGTGAATTGGGGGGGGGTGAAACCTGATTAATTTAAATAATAACCAGAATTCACTTATTATCCGATGTTGATTCCCCAACTTCCCCATCCAAAACTGTTCCCTCACCAAAACTTGGTGGAACACCCTCAAGAACATCCTTCAGGAATTCTCCAGTGTAAGTCTTGCTCTGTGCAATTTCCTCTGGAGTTCCCTGTGCTATAACAAATCCACCGTCATCTCCTCCTTCAGGTCCAAGGTCTATGATGTGGTCTGCAGTTTTTATAACATCCAGGTTGTGCTCTATAACAACAACTGTGTTTCCACTGTCCCTGAGCCTTCCAAGAACATGCAGTAACTTTTTAATATCTGCAAAGTGCAGTCCAGTGGTTGGTTCATCCAGTATGTAAAATGTTTTACCAGTACTCTGTCTGCTCAGTTCTTTTGCAAGTTTAACACGCTGTGCCTCACCACCAGAGAGTGTTGTTGCAGGCTGGCCCAGTTTGATGTATCCCAATCCAACATCATCAAGTGTTTTAAGCTTCTTATGGATACGTGGAATATTCTCAAAGAAGTGCACTGCCTCCTCAACAGTCATATCCAGAACCTCTGAAATGTTCTTGCCTTTATAGCGAACATCAAGTGTTTCCCTGTTGTACCGTTTACCATTACATACCTCACATGGAACGTACACATCCGCCAAGAAGTGCATCTCTATCTTAATGATTCCATCACCACTGCATGCTTCACATCTTCCACCCTTAACATTGAAACTGAACCTTCCAGGTTTGTAACCACGTTTCTTGGATTCAGGTGTTTCAGCAAATATTTCACGGATGTAGGTGAAGAGTCCTGTGTAGGTTGCAGGGTTGGAACGTGGAGTTCTTCCAATGGGTGACTGGTCTATGATTATGATCTTGTCGATGTTCTCAATTCCTTCAATCGCATCATGACGACCGGGGTTCATGTGTTTCTTGTTGATCTTACCATAGAGTCCCTTGTAGAGCACCTCATTTATCAGGGTACTTTTACCTGAACCTGAAACCCCTGTGATACATGTGAAAACTCCAAGGGGAAATGCAACATCTATATCCTTAAGGTTGTTCTCACTAGCACCCTTAACAGTTATGTACTTTCCATTGGGCTTACTGCGTTCGGATGGAATTTCAATCATTTCCCTCCGGGATATGTAGTTTCCTGTAAGGGAGTTGGGGTTTTCCATTATCTCCTGTGGTGTTCCCTCTGCCATAACAATTCCACCGTGCTCTCCAGCACCAGGACCAATATCAACAACATGATCCGCTGATAGTATGGTTTCTTCGTCGTGCTCAACAACGATAAGTGTGTTTCCAATGTCCCTTAGGCGTTCAAGTGTTTTTATGAGCTGTGCATTGTCCCGCTGGTGGAGTCCTATGCTGGGTTCGTCGAGTATGTAGAGCACTCCCACAAGCCCGGAGCCTATCTGGGTTGCAAGACGTATTCTCTGAGCTTCACCACCAGAAAGGGTTCCTGAAGATCTTTCAAGGGTTATGTAGCCAAGTCCAACATCTGCAAGGAACTTCAAACGTTCCCTTATTTCCTTAAGAACCTCCTTGGCAATGAAGAGTTCCATCTCAGTGAGTTCCAGTTCCTCGAAGAATTTCTTTGAGGCTTTTATTGGCATTTCAACAACTTCAGATATGGTTTTACCGCCAACAGTAACTGAACGGCTTTCAGGTCGCAGCCTGGTACCTTTACAGGCTGGACATTTTCTGTCGCTCATGAACTGGCCTATGTAGCTTCGCATGTAGTTGGACTTGGTGTCCAAGAACAAACGTTCCATACGGCTTACAACACCTTCAAATCTACGTTTCACCTTGTGGTGTCTGTTTTTACGGGTGAAGTTGAACTCGATCCTGTCAGATGAACCATAGAGAATTATGTTCTGGTACTCCTCTGGAAGATCCTGGAAGGCCGTGTCCATACTGAAGTCGTAGTGGTCTGCAACAGCCCGTAACATCTGGAAGTAGTAGTTGTCGTAGTTTTTAGACTTGCTCCATGGCAGAATAGCGCCCTCATTGAGTGATATGGTTTTGTCTGGAACTATGAGGTCTGTGTCTATTTCAAGTTTGCTTCCAAGACCGTTACACTCAGGACAGGCTCCGTGTGGGTTGTTGAAGGAGAACATCCTTGGACTTATCTCTTCGAAGTTTATTCCACATTCTGTGCATGCGAAATGTTCGCTGAACTTCTTCTCACGTCCATCATCATAGACAATGAGCATGAGTCCTTCACCGAGCTCAAGGGCTGTTTCCACGGAATCTGCAAGTCTTCTCTTGAAGTCCTCATCGTACCTGATAACAAGACGATCCACAACAACTTCAATTGTGTGTTTACGGTTTTTATCAAGTTCAAATTCATCATCAAGACTTGATACTTCTCCATCAACTCTCACACGTAAAAATCCCTTTCTGCGAAGATCTTCAAGCACCTTCTGATGCTCACCCTTCCTGTCCTTCACAACAGGGCCAAGCACCTGTACCTTGGTGTCTTCCTCTTCATGGAGTATGTTGTCAACGATCTGACCTGCTGTTTGCTGTGATATTTCCTTACCGCACTTGTAACAGTGTGGTGTTCCCACACGTGCAAAGAGAAGACGCAGATAATCGTATATCTCTGTTACTGTTCCAACTGTTGATCTGGGGTTTACACGTGTGGTTTTCTGGTCTATGGATATTGCAGGTGAAAGCCCTTCTATGTAATCAACTTCAGGCTTCTTCATCTGACCTAAAAACTGTCTTGCATAGGCAGATAATGATTCAACATATCTTCGCTGGCCTTCAGCATATATGGTGTCAAATGCAAGGGATGATTTCCCGGAACCACTGATCCCTGTAATAACAACGAATTTATCACGGGGTATGGTGATGTCTATATTTCTGAGGTTGTGCTCACGTGCCCCTTTTATTGTTATATTTCCTTTTTTAATCGTCATTAGATTTAAACTCCTTAAATTCAAATTTGAAATGTTTATATTTAGTTGTATTGATATTTGAAATTCATATTCATTTGAAATAATCAGGTTGCAATGTTCTTCTACAAATTCTTCAATTGATCCTTTAACCCATGAAGTTTATGATACTGCATTTGATAAGAACTACCTTTCTTTAGAATGATCCCAGTTTTTGGATGGTTTTATTGATGATTCCATTTTTTTTGTAGAAGTTATCATAGATCATCACATTTAAATCATCAACCAATTCACTCTGAAACACCCTCCAAAACATGGATCTTATCCCTTATCCTGGCTGCCCTTTCAAAGTCAAGTTTTTTAGCCGCAATCTTCATTTCAGATTCTAAATCCTTTATTAAAAGATGCAGTTCATCTTTTGGAATAGCTTCAATGTCTGTAACCTGTTCAAGTAATTCCTCTTCCTTCACTGGTTTTTCCTTAACTGATTTGACAACTGACCTTGGGGTTATTCCATGCTTCTTGTTGTAGTCCATCTGGAGTTTTCGTCTTCTGTTTGTCACATCCACTGCAGAACGTACAGATTCTGTTATTTCATCTGCGTACATTATGACCTGGCCTTCAACGTTCCTTGATGCACGGCCTATGGTCTGTATAAGTGATGTTTTTGAGCGGAGGAATCCCTCCTTGTCGGCATCCATTATTCCAACTAATGATACTTCTGGAAGGTCCAAACCCTCCCTTAAAAGGTTCACACCCACGAGGCAGTCAAATTCTCCCCTTCGAAGGTCGTCAATTATTTCTATCCTTTCAAGGGTTCCTATCTCTGAGTGAAGGTACCTTACCTTGATTCCAACCTTTGCATAATAATCTGTAAGGTCCTCAGCCATCCTCTTTGTCAGGGTGGTTACAAGGATACGCTGATCCTTTTTAACCTTCTCCTGTATCACTCCCAAGAGGTGGTCCACCTGTCCCTTAACAGGCTTGACAAGGACCTCTGGATCCACGAGTCCTGTGGGCCTTATTATCTGCTCAACTGTGTTTCTGCTTATTCCCAGTTCGTAGCTTGCAGGTGTGGCTGAAACATATATGATCTGGTTCTGCAGCCTTTCAAACTCATCAAAGCGAAGAGGTCTGTTTTCACGTGCCGATGGTAATCTGAAACCATAATCCACAAGTGAATTCTTCCTAGCCCTGTCACCAGCGTACATTCCCCCAATTTGAGGTACTGTAACATGTGATTCATCAATTATGGTGAGGTAATCTTCTGGGAAGTACTTGATTAAACTGTAGGGTGTTTCACCCCATTTTCGGCCTGATAGGTGCATTGAGTAGTTCTCAATACCGTTGCAGTAGCCCATTTCCTGAAGCATTTCAAGGTCGAAACGTGTTCTCTGCTCAAGTCTCTGGGCTTCCAGGAGCTTGTTCTGTGAATTCAGGGTTCGTAGACGTTCCTCAAGTTCCTCCCTTATATTTTTAATTCCCCTTTCAAGCTTCTTTTTAGAGGTTACGAAGTGTTTTGCAGGGAATATGGTTGTTCTCTCAACTTCCTTGATGGCCTTACCCCTAACAGGGTCTATTAAGGATATTCCATCCACTTCATCACCGAAGAGTTCTATCCTGATTGGTGATGCACCATCCACTGGGTATACTTCAATAACATCTCCACGCACACGGAACTTGCCCCTCATAAATTCAATATCATTACGATCGTACTGCATCTCAACGAGTTTGGTGAGTATCTCATCCCTACCTCTTGTATCTCCAATTTCAATGGATAATACGAATTCTCCATAGTCTTCAGGTGATCCTATACCGTAGATACATGAAACACTTGCAACCACTATGACATCATCCCTTGAAAGTAGGGACTGGGTTGTTGAATGCCTCATACGATCTATTTCCTCATTTATTGAGGCTTCCTTGTCTATGTAGGTGTCTGATTGGGCTATGTACGCCTCTGGCTGGTAATAATCGTAGTAGCTTACGAAGTACTCCACTGCATTGTCAGGGAAAAACTCCTTGAACTCCTCATAGAGCTGTGCTGCAAGTGTTTTATTGTGGGATATCACAAGGGTGGGTTTTTGAACCTCTTGGATGACATTGGCCATTGTAAAAGTTTTACCTGAACCTGTAACACCCAAAAGTGTCTGGTGTTTCAAACCGTTATTAACACCCTTTGAAAGGGATTTTATGGCATTAGGCTGGTCTCCTAATGGTTTATAATCTGATATAAGTTTAAATCCGCTCATAGTTTTAGATCCTCTTAGATATGATTTTTTTAAATAATACCTTCAATCTCTACAACGATTAAAAAAAACAAATTTTTTAGAATCTACACTTGTACAATGAAAAGAAATCTGTACAAAAAAAAGTATGTGATGATCAATATGATGATCTTGTAAAATATGTGAAAATATTCATAGTACCATTATTTCAATTAAATTCTCTTAATTTTTTCAGAATACTACTTCTTCAAAGATTTTTTTATAAATTCAAGGAATTGGATGACCCCTCTAATAATTACTAAGTTATTGATAAACCTAGTATTTAAATTCTTTTATATATAATGATAATATAACCATAAAAAATTGATGATATCATCCATGATAATTTCATTAGGAAATAACGTGCTTAAACTCCATTTCATGATTTAAAATATATTTAAAGATATTTCAATTAAATAGGATATAACAGAACTTTTAAAGTCTAAAAATTGTTTAAAAGGAAGGATGTTTTTAAATAATTGTTACAGAATGGATAAAAAGTAGTGTTGCCTAGAGCAGACATAAGAGGATTAAAATTGACGTTTCAAAGCAGAAATCCAGATGATCTACCAGATAAACCTGGCGTATACATCATGAAAAATGTTGAAGATACAGTTATCTACGTAGGTAAGGCTAAAAACCTGAAAAAAAGGGTTAAATCCTATTTCAGGGATGATCTGGAATCTCCAAAAACAAGGGCTCAGATGAGACAGTTCCATCATCTGGAGTACATGGTAACGGACACAGAGAAGGAAGCACTGATCCTTGAATCTAACCTCATAAAAAAACACATGCCCCGTTACAACGTGCGTTTAAAGGATGGAAAACGTTACCCATACATAAAGATAAGTAATGAAGATTATCCCAGGGTTTTCATAACCCGAAGAATTGTTGACGATGAATCCTACTACTACGGACCCTTCACAGATTCAGGTGCAGTTAAACAGATGGTTAAATATCTTAAATCCCTTTTTAAGATACGTGACTGCAAACGAATGGATGGACCCTGTCTCAACAGTCAGATAGATATATGCAATGCTCCATGTGCAGGGATAATAAGTAAGGAAGAGTACAAAAAAAACGTTGATAGAATCACCATGTTCTTTGAGGGTAAGTACAGTGAGATAGTACAAATTCTTAAAAAGGACATGAACCGTGCAGCTGAGAACCATGAGTATGAAAAGGCAGCAGTTTTAAGGGATCAGCTGAACTCCATAGACAACATGCTTGAAAGGCAGAAGATGGAGATGACAGGAGATCTTGACCAGGATGTTGTGGCATTATCCTCTCATGAAAATCTGACCTGTGTTGTTGTGTTCTCAATAAGGGATGGAAAGATCACAGGAAAAGAGGATTTTCTCATGAATGGGGCAGAGGATACTCCTCAAAGCAAGGTTCTCTCTGCATTCATAAAACAGTATTATTCAGGGCCCAGACATGTTCCAAAGGAGTTAATACTTCAAAGTGAGGTTGATGATAGTGATCTAATCCTTGAATGGTTGTCTGAGAAGAGGGAAAACAAGGTTACCTTAAAGGTTCCAAAAAAGGGCAGGAATCACCGTTTGATCCAGATGGTTGCTAAAAATGCAGATATAATCAGACAGCACCATAAAAAGGTAGAAGGAGCTTTGGTGGAACTTAAAAATTATCTGAGGATTCCTCAGCTTCCAAGGCGTATTGAAGCCTTTGATATTTCCAACATAAGCGGAAAGATGCCTGTGGGATCCATGGTTGTGTTTGAAAATGGAAAACCCAAAAAATCAAGTTACAGAAGATACAAGGTAAAAACAAAGGGACCTGATGATTACAACATGATGAGGGAAGTTTTAACACGGCGTTACGAAAAACTCCTTGAGGATTCCAGTGAGAATGGGGGAGATGTTCCTGATCTCATACTCGTTGATGGGGGTAAGGGACAGTTGAATGTTGCTGTGGAAGTTTTAAATTCTCTCAAACTTGATCTACCAGTTATTGGGCTTGCAAAGGAATTTGAAGAAATATTCATGCCTGAGGTTCCAACTCCACTCATACTGCCCCGTGATTCAGAGTCCCTGCACCTTTTACAACGAGCAAGGGATGAAGCACACCGTTTTGCAGTTAGCTACCATAAAAAGCTGCGTTCAAAGGAACAGGATCGTTCAGTTCTTGATGATATCCCGGGTGTGGGTGTTAAAAGGAAAATGAAACTTTTAAGACACTTTGGAAGTATTGATAATATTAAGAGGGCCAGTGTGGCTGAAGTTGCAGTGGTTGAGGGTATAAACAAAAACTTAGCAGCCACTATCCATGAATACCTACAAAAAACAGGTTGAAATCATCTAGATATAAGAAAAAGATATAATAAAGGACAGTGAAAGAAGAATTGATAAGAAATAAAAAAAAGGATATAACTCCATGGGAATAATTTTCTTGGAGTTGTGTTCCAGTCTTTAAGATTTCTGTTTACTAAAATTAAAAAAAGGGACTACCATGTCAAGTACAAAAATCCTTGTTGTTGAAGATGAAAGCATAGTTGCTATGGACATAAAACACAGGGCTGAAAGTTTGGGATATACAGTTACTGGAATAACTCCATCTGGAGAAGAAGCCCTCCAGAAGGTTTCTGAAAATTTACCGGATCTTGTTTTAATGGATATAGTGCTTAAAGGAGAAATGGACGGAGTTGAAGCAGCTCAAAGGATACGGGACAGCTTTGACATACCTGTTGTGTATCTTACAGCCTACTCAGATGAGCGAACCCTGAAAAGAGCCAAGGTAACTGAACCATTTGGTTACATAATAAAACCATTTGAAGACAGAGAACTTCACAGTGCTGTGGAAGTTGCTCTCTATAAACATAAAATGGAAAGTAAGCTTAAAGAGAGTGAAAAATGGCTTTCAACAACCCTTGAAAGTATTGGGGATGCAGTGATAGCAACCGACAACGAGGGTAGGATCAAGTTCATGAATCCAGTAGCAACAAATGTTACAGGATGGAAACAAGAGGAAGCCTTTGGTCACAGCCTTAAAGAAGTATTCAATACAATTGATGAGGTAACAGGAGTTCCAATTGAAGATCCTGTAACCAGTGTTGTTCAAAATAATATCATAGTTGAATCCAATCAACCCAAAATTCTCGTAACCAGAAGTGGGGATAGAATACCTATTGATGACAGCAGCGCCCCTATAAGAGACAAAAATGGAGATATTTTAGGGGTTGCATTAATATTTAAGGATGTAACAGGACGAAGAAAGGCTGAAAAGGAAAGGGAACAACTTTTGAAGGAAAAGGCACGGGGTGAACTTTCAAGCTTCGTTCTAAGTGCACTGCCACTTTTTGCATCCAACATACCTCCACAGATCAGAAACAACATTGCAAGAAACTTTTCAGACCGTTTTGAAAACAACGTGAAACACACCTTTGAGGAAGAACTTAAAAATTGCATTGAAGGCACCGATGAAAAGGATAAGGACATTATCTTTAAATGTTACAGCTCATGGTTATCTGAATTTTTACTGAACTTAGGTTTAAATTCTAGAATAACATCCAAAGGAAGTAAGGATTATCTAACCCTTGAAAACTGTCCATGGATACTTGAAGATGGAACCAGTCCAATGTTCTGTTTGATCTGCAGGGCAATAGTACTCAGGAGTTTCACATGGACCAAAATAGGGGGAAATGTTGAACAAACTGCATGCATGGCTGATGGTGCAGGTAAATGTAAATTTGAATTCATTTTCTCCCATTAAAACATGCAAATATAAATCTATTGAAGTCCATTGAGACACATTGGAGATGCAGTCACGAAATTGAACTTGGATCATAAAATTGAATCTTAAGCTTAAAAAAAGGATTAAAAAAAATCATTTGGGAAAAACTAAGAAATATTAAAGGAGATGTAAAACTTGAAAAGGATAGAAACAGGAATAGAAGGTGTTGACAAGATCACCGGTGGATTTCCAGAGGGAAGATCTGTCTTAATAACTGGAAATGCAGGTTCAGGTAAAACAATATTTGGACTCCAGTTTGCAAAAAAAAGCTGTGAACAGGGATTCAAAACAGTTTATATAACCACAGAAGAAGATTCTAATGATCTTTACACTCAAGCTGAGGCCTTTGGATGGGATCTCCATAAACTCAATGAAAATGGAACCTTAAGCTTTGTTGAACTTGCAAGTATAAGGGCCAGGGTTACAGAGGCAGAGATGAGTATAGATATTGAAGCAATGAAGGGAAACTTCTCTAAGTTTATTAACGACATCCCTGAGGATACACAAACAGTGATCATAGACAACATAGGAAGTTACACTGCAAAATTAACTCCCTACGAATTCCGTGATAGATTCGATCTCCTCATATACGAGCTGAAGCAGCGTAACATAACCACGCTGGTTATACTCGACAGTGCAACATCCAAGGAATTCAATGAAATAGCACTGTTCTCTGTTTACGGTGCTTTCAAACTTATGAAACGTGAAAATCCTTACACAGGACGCAGAGAACGTGTCATGGATATCGTGAAAATGAGAAGCACCAAAACACCAACACAGTTCATAACCTATGAAATAGATGCAAATGGAATTAAAATAGTTTCAGGTGTGGAATTAGACTCTGAAGAATAGTTGGATGAATTCCGGTTGAATCATCCCCTGAAAGACAAGTATTTAGAATGAATATTAAAATTTAAATCTTTATTTTATAAATAATTCCTTTTTTTAAGTTTTTTTTGATTTGAGTTGTTATATGAGCATTAAAATCTAAAATCCCTTAAATTTAAATCTTTCTTAAACATCTTAAAGAAAAGGTTTTAAACTAAAAATCAACTCTAAAAAAAAAGGATAAGGATTTGTTTCAGGATAGTATTATCCTAGGAAACTTCTGTCCTTGTACAAACTCAAACTCCGGATTATCTTGGTTTTAGGATCCTCTGGTTCAGGAGTCTGTACCTTAGTTTCCACTGTCTTAGCATGCACAATTTTTGGTGGTGTGTAGTGGGTTAAATAGTACTTGGTTCCACTTATTTTCTCTTTACCCTCTGCTGCACAGTAATCAGCATCACAGTGAGTACAGGTCCATTCACCTTCAGCTGTTCCCTTTGGGTTAAATTTAAGGCTTCCGTGGCTGTGACACTGTGGACAGTAGTTTTTAAAGCTTGCAGTGTGGTAATAGTAACCACTCTGACCACATGAGCATTTTGCTGTGGCTTTAACATAATCATCTGTTACCTGCACATTGTAGCCACCAGTGGCTGCTGCAGATGCAGGTAAAAAGGTTATTAAACATGCAACAAATAGCAGTGCATGTTTAAACTTCGGGTGTGGTTCAATCTCCTCTAACAAAGTATCAACTCTCTATTTTTTTTATTTTTCTCAATTTCTTTCAAAAGTACCATCTAAAAATCCTTCAAACATCTGAAAGATCCTATGGTTAAAAAAATCATCTGGGAGTAATTTAAAACCCAAAACAATTCTTAAAATCGATTCAGATCAATCAAAACTAATTTAAAGGATTATTATACGGATTTATTAGTCTAATTTTTTTTAGAATGATTTCAAAATGTGCATCTTCAAATAAGAACCTTTATTCATATTTTAACATTCCCTGAGGATGCATTAAAATGTTCATTTTTATCTTGATTTAAATAAGTCAAAAAAAGCAACAAAACTTATTTTTTAAATTCCAGTAAATCTTCAATTCAAATGTAATTAATTCAATGTCTCATTTGTCTTAACTTCATTTAATCTCAATTTATATTAGCTTCATGTACATGCACTTGCAGATATAAGTTAATAAATGCTCAATTCAGTTTTTTACGTCATTTAAATATCAAACAAATCCAGTTATCTGCGGGTACATCTAAACCCCTAGTATACTTTTCCTGTTTTTTTATTTTTTACAACTCACCTGTATGAACTATACGTAACATATCATCACATCTGTTCGTGTAAGTTAGAACTAAAGTAAGTCCATGATCCTATTTAAACTTTGCGGTTTTTCATGATTTGAAACTAGGATAAAATAAGACTTTAAGAATAAATAGAAGATTAAAAACCTTTAAAACTTTAAAAAAAAATTAAATATGATTTAATGTATCATTAAACCCTTTTTAAAACAGCTAATATGAGTTTAACTGCATTTTCAACATCCTCAACATTCACAACACTTACGGGTGTATGTATGTATCGTGTTGGTGGGGATATAACTCCAGTTGGTATTCCCTCCCTTGTAAGGTGTATGGCCGATGCATCGGTTGTACCTCCTTCGCTGACCTCCAGCTGGTAGGGTATACCTTCTTCATCTGCAGCAGATATTAATAATTCTTTGACCTTGGGATGGGTCAGGATTCCCCTACCACTTGCATCTGCAAGTATGATTGCAGGACCTTTTCCAGCCTTTGCAGGAGCTTCATCTTCTTTTATTCCAGGATGGTCACCGGATATTGTGACGTCAAGGGCTATGGCCATGTCAGGGTTTATCTTAAATGCAGATGTCTTTGCACCTTTAAGTCCAACTTCTTCCTGCACCGTTCCAACACCATAGAGTGTTGCATCAGTTTCTGCCTGTTTCATGACCTCAATGAGAACAGCACAACCAACCCTGTTGTCCAGGGCTTTTCCTTTAACCAGAGTTTTACCCAGTTCTGCGAATTCCTGGTTTATTATGATTGGATCGCCGAGTTTAACCATGCCTTCAGCTTCTTCCTTATCAGAAGCTCCAATATCTATGAACATATCCTCGTATCCGATTACTTTCTTTCTTTCAGCTTCTTTCATTCTGTGAGGTGGTTTTGAACCTATGACTCCTGTGACTGTTCCATTGGATGTGTGTATGGTTACTTCCTGGTTCAGGAGCATCTGATCGTTTATTCCACCGATCTTGGAGAATTTTATGAAACCTTCCTTGTCGATGTAGCGAACCAGTAACCCTATTTCGTCCATGTGGGCCGCCAACATCACTCTTTTACCGCCCTCTTTACCTTTTTTAAGGGCGATCATGTTTCCCATGTTGTCGACTTCCATTTCATCAACATGGCCTTCAAGTTCATCCATCATTAAATTTCGAATTTCATCTTCAAAACCGGAGATTCCCGGTGCTTCTGTAAGTTTTTTAAGCAGATCTCGCACTTTATTACCTTCTAAACTGTTTTTAAAGTCTATTTAATGGATCTCATTCAATGAAAAATATGTTTAATCTATTGAATCCTAGGAATTATATGTTTTTACATTAATTAACTTTATAGAAAAAATTGATACATCAGAACCTTCATTTTTTTTGTGGCCCCAATAAAATAGTAGTGAAAAAAATTTGTTGAAATTTTAAAAAAATGATGTATTTTAAAAATTGATGTTCCTACAAGGATTTTATCAGGATTATAATTCCTATTAAAACTATTACTATGGGTCCCAACTGTTCCTGAATGTACTGGTAGGGTATGATTCCCAGGTTAACTGCGTACCATAAAACACCTGCTATTATGAAACATAAACTGATATAAACGCCCCATATGTTGATCTTCCCCTTCATCTTTTTATTTTCAGGCTTATTTATTTTGATATCATCGTTCATTTGATTCACCTTCAATTGACAACTTAGTTTTTTTTTAAAAATTTCAACAATTATAAGTTATTCAATCCTTTTAACTTCTAAAAATACACGATTAAAACTTAAACCCTATGCAGTTTCAATTAAATAGTTATGTCTTGCTTTTTGTAATGTCACGTTACCCTTTAATTTATTTGTATCTGTGTAGTTAGATTCTGCATCATATCCCTGGGATATAAGTGAGGTTACCACTCCTTCAGCCACGTACTTTTGAGTATTGTAATCAATGGGCCTTGAAAAATGCAAGGTCATCACTATTGGGTCGCTTCCTGTAACATCTATACTTGTAACCCTCAGAGGTTGCATGCTCCTATCCAACAGTGCCATGGTTGAAGTGGCGTTATCAGCACCTAATTTCACAGAAGTTTCTATAATGTTTTTTTCATTGGCATCGGCTATGAAAGTAGCGAAGACAAGGACTATTGCCAGTACAATGGCCAGAAATAGTATCAATTCAACTGAAATTTGTGCCCTATCATCCATTCTCATGTTTCTCTTTTTTATTTATAATACAGTATATTTTTTACTATTTAATTCACTGAATTTTCATTTTTGTATCACCTTATTATCTTATGCTTGTTGATCACAGACCATAAAAATCAGTAATAAAAAATAAATCAATGATATTAATTCAAAAGGTATATAAACCTTGTGCCGCCATATAATTTATTAATTGGATAGATTTAATGATTTTAAAAAGTGGAGAGGACTGATTTGAGTATTAAAAGGGATTCAAGGGGCTATGCGTTTTCTCTAGATTTATTACTTGCACTCATACCCATCACAATAGTTTTGGGCATGGTTGCAGGTGATGTGGACAACATGATGTACCAGGTTCAGGACACTGTTTTCAGGGGATCAATGGATCGTGTGGCATTTGATACCATGAACACACTTCTTGAAACATCCGGAACACCTACGAATTGGGAGGAAACTGGTAATCCTTCAGTTGCAGGTCTTGCAATATACGATCCATCTGACGGACCATTAGAGGGGACTATAGATACAAATAAACTGCCTTCACTTACCCAAGGTGATGTTCAAAATTTAATTGGAGATGATTATGACTTTTTCATGAAGGTCACCTACCTAAAGGATGGTACACTTGTTAAATCATTGGGAACCTATAACTCAGGTGCAGAGGATATAGTCCGAGTTGAGAGGGTTGCAATTTATTCCAACCTTAAAATAGTATCCCAAGCGAAGGATCTTATAAGGTATACAGGAACTCCAAGGGTATACTCAAACCCCCCAGATCCTTTCCAAACCAGCAAATATTATCTGCAAACATATGATTATTATGTTCTCCTTGTTAACAGAGGGTACAGCTCCGTAGAAGTCAATATAAACAATGAGAGAGTATTTGATCCAAATGATATTCGTGGATCCCAGGATGAGTATGCCACTTTGGTTAAGTTAATTGATCCAAAAGCTTTGTACAACGAAACAGAGCTACAGAACAATACCGTGGATGTTAGGGGAACAAGTACTCCAGGATCTTCCCTTGATGTTTACATAGTGCAGGTTGTTAAGGGCACTCCTAAAGAGGATGTTAATTTAGACAGTGTTGTGCCTCAGAAGGTTAAATTTGAGCTTTATATTTGGCCCAGATGATTGTATAAGTAGTTAAAATGGTGATAAATAATGGATGATAAGGGTTTTATTTTCACAACGGACGCCGTGCTTGGTTTAGTGGTAGTAATAGTGTTTACTGCTTCTTTGATTACTTACTTCGCTCTGCCAGTGTACAATGGAGAGGATCATCAACATTTACAAGCCCTTGCTGATAGTGCCCTCAGTGTTATGGAACAGGATGGAAGTCTTCGACTTGCAGCAATCAAAAAGGCCAGGGGAGATACATCAGGAGCTCAATTAATTCTAAATTCAGAACTGGAAATATTGATACCTGATAGTACAGCTTACAATATTACTGTGGGTGAGGGTACAAATACTGTTTCTGCTTCAGATGACAGGGGTCTTCTCTACGCCACTGATACAGTAACCAAAGTTAAGGTTATATCCGGTCCAGAGGAAGGATGGATGGGAAGAGCTTGGTACAAAGTCGAAGAGGTTGAGTTTGTGAATCAGCAGCAGAACGTTACAACAACTGTCTGGAACTTCCACAACTGGCTTTCAAATTTCAGCCCATGGAATAATTATTATGGTCTTGATGATGCAGATTACTGGGGAATGAGTAACTGGCAACCTTATTCCATAAAATTCTCAATACCTGACAATGCTACAATAATTGGAGGAACCTTCCTCTTAGGTGCCAACAGCCATCGTAGTGATAGGTGGTATAGAGGACCAGCATATGGAGCTAACGTTCGTGTTAATAATATAGATCATCTTATATCCAGTTCAAATTTCACCTTCCTGAATTTAAGGCCAAATTCATACGAAACCATGTACAACTACCAGGGCAATTTAACTGCTGCTGAACTTAAAAATGGTGCCAATAATTTCTACGTTAACTTCAGAAGTCCTGTTGATAGGTACAGCGACATGCCATGGTTCTCGATGTTAGCAACTTACACAACAAATATAGCCCTTCCTCAGGGTATAACAACGAGTATTGACAATTTCACAGATTGTGCTGGAGTGGCAGTACCAAGTGCCCAGGATTTAGATGGAAATGGGGCATGGAATGAGTATGGATTTTCATACAACTTACAAACAGGACAAAAAATATTCTTCAACCAGTTAAGAAGTGTTAACTGGAATACCTACTTAAACAGGAACAGTATTTATTCTGATGGTACACCTTTCGTTTTAACAGGCATCCCACATGGCGCTTCAAGTGGATGTGCAGTCAGTAAAGTCGTTGATATAAACATACCTGAGGGTTCAAGAATCTTCGATAGTTACGTTGTTATAAATTCCTACGGTGGTGTTGACAACACCCTTGTTGAAGTTTGGGATGGTTCCCAGTGGCAAACTGCCTTCAGTTCATTTGACAACACCCAAGTTAATGATGGTTACGGTAACAACCCTGGTATTATATACGTTAGGGACTATCTGAAAAATGGAAACAACAAGGTTAGGGTAACAGTATGGGACCAGGCCCCTGGAAGTGATTACGATTTCGTTGGACTCACCAACTGTTACGCAGTTACAACCTACAGTAAGTTACCAATTAAATGGGAAAACTTCGCTTTTACAAGTTACCAGAGCGGCAACAATCAATTATCCCGAACCAAGCAATTTACAATAGGAAGTGATGCTAAGCAGGCACTTCTTTTCGTGGGTGTTGGAACGAGTACTAGGCACATCAAAGTTGATTACAACAATGGAACTGTTCTATATAATAGTGATACTGTTCCATTCGTTTTGGATCTAGCGGCACTTGATACTACTGTTGCAGGTGGTCATGTTATCACTTCAGGTACAGCAGGAAACTACACACTTAAACCAGGAAATTACACATTAAGGGTTACTGTAACGGGACCAGCTAATGCATGGGAATCTGGTGATAACAATGCAAATGCTGCATTATTCTCTGGAACCAGGGTTGCAGTGATCTATCCTAAGTTCCTCCAGAATATATGGGAAACTTCGTATGCATCAACAGCAGCACAGGCAGAGTACAATGCAGGTAAAAGCTTAAATAAAACTTTAAGTGATGCAGGAATAAGTGTGGATCCTAGTTTAATTAGAACAGAAGCTATGTACACTGGTGACCTTCCAAATGCCATACCTGTAAGATTGAATTTATGGAAACAGTAAGGTGATATAAGATGGATGAAAAAGGATATGCATTCACACCATTGGCATTCTTGCTCTTTATACCTGTAATAGTAATAGCATTATCCTATGGCAGTATAGTAAATGAATTAAATGATCTATCTGCACTTGCAATAGGTGGAGATGTCACATACAACACTGCTACGAATATATATTCTGCAATGGAGAAAGGTGCTGCAGATGCAGGTAGAAATGGAGCTTACAATGCAACGAGAAATGTTATTGATAACAACGCCTTTATGACAGACAGTAAATCCTACATAACCAACAATGTAATGAACAACATGAACGATTATGTCATCACTGCATGTCAGCGTTTAGAGCTGGAAACTGGCCGACAGATCTACATAAACAACATTTCAATTACAAACAGCACGTATCAGGTATTTAAATCTGGGGATGTTAGCATCACACAGGAAGATCCCTTTGGATTCTACGTTAACATCAAGGGAGGCATACCTATAAGGGTGGAACAGAAAGATCAGGTGTTTGAAGGTTACACTCCAGAGATGAAAGCATATGTTTCTATTGAAGGAATAGAAGACCCTTACATTTGGATAAATTCCAAAGAAAGGATAAGTACGGTTATATACAAATATCCTCATTTCATAAAGGATCCCCTGGGTAACGATTACCAGTTCCACTATTCAACAGATTCAGATGGGAAACGTTTACACTACCTTTGGGAGTGTATGAATGGTACGGGTAACCCCAGTGAGATCTATCCTCGTCCTTACTACTTCATTGACCCCAATGGATTATCTTTCTTTGATAGGTTAGAGAATAAAACTTCTGCCTCATCAACCAGTGCATCCAACAGTAGAATGAGCACATTTGTACTTGGTGATCCCCTCTATGAGGATCATGGAAGTAACGCAGCAATATCTCGCCTTGATCATGAGTACTTCGCAGGTGTGGGTGGAACACAAATATATTTAGGCACTGGCAGCAACCAGATAGAAATGAGAGAGCCAGATATTAATGGAACACCAAATGGGGACATATTTTATCTTTCAAGTGCATATAAAACCTTCTTTGATTTAACAGCTGCTCATTATTAGGTGATCATGTGAAAAAATTGTACCTCGATAACAAAGGATTTGCAACTGCAGAGTTTCTCTTTGTAACCTTGATAATACTGGTGATAATGGGTGGAATGTTATCACTCATATCTGGTGAAATGGACAAAACTCAGACTGGAAACCTTGGACAGGCCCGTATGGAAGGTGAAGTAATAGCAGAAGCCATAAACACTGCTTATATAAATAGTAATGGTTACACCATCAATTTAGATCTTCCCAAATATGATAAGGATAATTCTGTCCAGTTTACAGCCGTTGTAACAAGTACAGGAACCAACAGCATTCTTACCATCAATTATGGAACTCAAAGTGTTGATATCAAACTGATACCCAAAAATGTTGAAAACTACACAATGGACAGTGAACAAAAATACAAGGTAAAAAACAACAATGGAACCATAAACTTTGACACTTACTGAGGAGATATCATGGACCTTGATTTAACACCAGAAAAAAAAGCATTGATCGCCCTTGGAGTTGTGGTTCTGATCATCACAATCTACGCTTACAACCCCTTCTTCCAGACTTCCAACAACACAACAGTTAACAACACAACACCTTCCAATCCATCAGTTGTCCCGGTGCCATTCACACAACAGGGATCTGATAATACAACAGCGTCCAACAACACAACTGGAAATTCCACAAGTCAAATAACAGCAGAACAGGCCCAGAACATAGCTGCTCAGGCAAATTCAGGTTACACTGCAGGTCAGGCAACTCAAAGTTCAATAACAGTTAATGGACAGCAAACATCAGTATGGGTTGTTCCATTGTTGAAAAATGGTTCAATTAAAAAAACAGTTTACGTAGATTCTAATACAGGAAGTATAATACAGCAAACCTAAATACAGTAACTAAGAGACAATGATTAACATAAAAAAATAATTGATAACTTCTATTAACGATCACGGTGAAACCATGGGAACACTTGCAGTTATACTGATGATAGTGCTATTTTTAGTATTGATGGTCTTCATATTCTCAATAGCACTGTTAACACCTTTAATTGGTAAAAAAAATCTATTATTTGTCATATTTCTTGGATTCACAGTTGGAGTTGTGGGGGGTGCATTCTTCATATCTCCAATAATGGATGACATCCCAGATATGGGAAGATCCATCTACCAATTCACAAGCAACAGTTCAGAGGTTATAGAAGTTGATGTTGCAACAAATACCAACGTAACTCAATTCATTGAAACTACAAAAGGTATTGAGGGTGTTAAAAGTGTTAAAAGTAATGAAATAACCATTAAAACAGACCCCTTTTCAGACACCTGGAAGAATATAATAATGGCAAGGGCAGCTTCAGTTAACAGCAACATAACTTCAATTAGTATACCTTCAAACAACACCATAATAGTTAAGGTTAATGAAAACAGCAACCCTCAGAACGTTATAAATAATCTTGAAGAGTGGTTGATGTTTGCAGGGGGAATAAACATAAAATACAGCACAGTTCATGTTTCTGTGAATGTTGATTCATCCCAGGTTGATACTGTTGTGGCAAAACTCCCACAAGATCAGATTGTAATAACTGGGATTAAAGGGCCTGTGGAAGATAAGATCCAGTACTTAAATGCGGTACTGCCAAAAAAATCAAATGTAGTTCTGGTATGTGGAATTTTAGGCATGCTGGTTGGACTTACAGGTGTTTTCCTAGACACCATACTGGAAGTTTTAAGAAGGACCAGGGATAAATTTAGAAAAAAGGAAGAATGAATCACTCCTTTAAAATAATTCTTTTAGTTATTCTTCTCTTTTTCTAAGAGTTATCCATTTCAGAAGATTCATTTGTTCAACATGATGGAAAACCAGGAGTTCACTGAATTATTTTCTAATACAGGAAGCAGTTATATTATAATAATAAGTTATACCACTAATTAAAATCACTATAATTAATTAAAATAAGAATTTAACTTGATTCAACGATTAAAACAGGTGAAACTAATATGAAAGCAGCTGTACTATTTTCAGGAGGCAAAGACAGTACAATGGCAGCATATAAAGCCGTTGAAGAAGGTTGGGAGTTGGAATGTCTTGTTTCCATGTTCTCAGAAAACCCAGCATCCTACATGTTCCATGTTCCCAACATAGGTTTGACTGAATTATCCTCAGAGGCAATGGGTGTTCCACTCCTCAAAGCCAGGACCCCTGGTGAAAAAGAAGAGGAACTGGAAGATTTAAGGAAGGTTTTAGGGGAACTGAAGGAAAGGGGTGTTGAAGGTGTTTTTGCAGGTGCCCTGGAATCTGTCTATCAAAAATCAAGGATAGACAGTATCTGCAGTGAACTTGGACTTGAGTCACATGCCCCACTCTGGCACAGGGATCCCAGGGAGTACATGGAAGAGATCATAAACCTTGGATTTGAGGTTATAATAACCAGTGCATCTGCAGAAGGCCTTGATGAATCCTGGCTGGGTAGAAAGCTGGATCTGGAACTTCTGGATGAACTCATAAAACTCAATGAGAAGTACGGTATTCATATAGGATTTGAGGGTGGTGAAGCTGAAACCCTTGTACTTGACTGTCCTCTTTTCAAAAAACGTATAAATGTAGTTGAGGCACGAAAGGTATGGGAAAAAGACAGCGGATACTACTTGATAGAAGAAGCTGTTTTAGAGGATAAGAATTAAAAATAAAGAATAAATTTATATAATTTTCTTTATTGTATGATACACAAAAACTATACTCAAAACAAATGACCCCTTACATCTGGAATTAAAGTCAAAAAATACATATAAACTGGAGTTTGATCAAAATAAACCTGAAAATTATTGGAGTAGGTGCTCTCGTTAATGCAGCTTTAACTATTATTTTATCAAGAATCTTTTTCCCTCTCTTAGTCTTAGGCCCGCTTACTGGAGGATTCTTATCATCTTACCATAGCAGAGGATATGAAGATTACGATAAAATGGATAAAAAAGATGGAATGGTTGTAGGGGCAATTTCAGGATTAATTGGAGGTTTAATAACAGGTTTATTATTCATTCTGGGCATTGGAGATATAACATCCATTCTAGGAGTAATCTCCACTGGCAATACATTACTCAATGCATATATCATCATTCAACTGTCATTAATTATGAGTTTTGTTTTAGGATTAGTTGGAGGATTCCTCGGAGTCATTGTCAAAAAGTAAAGTTTTTTCATATATCATTTCTCTGTGATCCACTGGATCAATGCTTCAACTTCATCTGTTTCTATTTCTACTTCTATTTCTCCAAGTGGAGATAGGTAACCATCAACAAAGTTAGACACCCCAACAAGTGCTGCCTGTTTACTTAAAGAGAAGGTGATTTTAGTATCATGCACACCTTTTTCAAGTATTCTGGTTGCAGTGTCACGTATTCTCCTTTCTCTTAGTAACTCCTTTAAAATCTGAAGTGATTCTATACCTCCAGAAACCAGAACATAATCTTCACCTATTTCAATATCATCATAATCGAACATGTTAGAAAGAGCTTCGGTAACCTTTTCAAGATCCTCTGTTGGATTAATCATTGCTTTAGCCTTTACTTTGCATTTCATTTTTTAATACGCCCCTCACAACATTTTTAAGTTTCTTCACAGGCCCTTCATTGACGATCATGTAATCCGAAGTTGCGATCACATTTCCAATTCCAAAGTTAAGTTCGCGCTCGTCCCGCTTTTTAAACTGGGATAATTCCATTGAATCATCATCCCTCATACGTTTTTTAAGTCTTTTGAACCTTGTTTTGGGAGTTGAATGAACTGCTATTACCTTGAAATCCTTGAAGTTTTTTCTGAAGATTTCAACTTCGTAGGGACTTCTTATACCTTCTATCATGTAAACATCATCTGCTGAAGCAGTATCCTGATTCATGTTTGGATTATGTTTTTTATCCATAGATTTTATTGATTCAACACAGCGTTCTGCTACCACAAATTCACCGTACTCCTCTCTTAATTTAACTGCAACTTCTCCAGGTGTTGAACCTCTTTTTTCGGCCTCATCTCTGATAACATCCCCCATACGTACGATGGGTATTTTCAGGTTCTTAGCCACCCTTGAAACAACACTTTTACCAGAACCCGGCAGTCCCGTAACCCCAATAACCTTCATAATTACGCATCACCAATATAAGTTCTTGAAACTATCTTCAATGATTCTTCAAGATTCTGATCATTATTAAAATTTTCCAGTATCATTTTAAGATCATCATCACTGTAATTTTTAAACTCTGCAACTTCCTGGATGATATTTGGTAGTGCACGTACAACGTTGTCAACGATGGTTATACTCGAGGTTTTTGCAGTTCTTGAGAGTGGATTGAGATCAACTGTTACAACAGTCTTTCCATTTGCAACAAGCGCCTCTGCCCTGTCACCATCTTCAAGAGGCACCAAAACAACATCTGCACTGTAAACTCCCTCAAGACTTGCCCTTGCCCTTGGACCTTCAAGACCATCTATAATTCCCTTTTCTTCATCTTCTATACCCAGAACCCTTCTGGCACCAGCATCCTTAAGTGTTTCTTCAACTTTTTCAACCCTGGAAGCGGTTCTGTAGAATAGGTTTATTTCTATCTTTGCTCCAAGGGTTTCTGCAAGTTCCACAACCAATTCCGCTGCAAGAGCTGTTGTGTTACCATTAACTGATATAACCGGGTTTTCTGCAAGTAGAAGTGCTGCTGCACCTGCCCTTTCAGCTTTTCTGGCAGTTTCCGTTGTTTTCTCACCTATGAGGTAGTCAAATGCTTCACCCCGTCCATGGGCTATCATTCCAGAATCTGCAAGTATACCCTTTTTGTAGGCATCCACTATCTTTGCCCTTAACATGAGTGATTCATATCTTGGATGATCTTTAGGTATCATATGTATCAACTATGGAATTTAGTGTATATATTACTTATTAAATAACTCCTTTTTTCAAAATAACCTTTTTAAGTGGAAATATTTTTATTTAAAATAATAATAAAATGATTTTTGATATTTAAACCTACTTAGCCATAAAATAGTAAAAGGTACAGATCCCATTTTTTTTATTCACACACTGCAAATTGGGATGTCAAAAAAATGGATGGATTTAAAATTTTGTTTTAACTTTTTCTATTATGTCTGTGGGTTTGTTTCCAGTTAAATTCATGAACTTCTCTTCCAACTTAACCTTCACAAAATCTCCTTCAACTGCTCCGATGGTGTTTTCCACCATGTAAATATCAGGTTTAACATTTGAACGAATATCATATTCAATCTTTACATAAGCAACGTTTTTACCCGCTTCTACCACGTCACCATAGGTGTAGTTCCTGTAGTACCTGATTCTGAATATAAGGAATACAACAGCTACCAGTATCAATGCAAATATTAAAGTTGTCAGTGACGGGAAGAACTCAAATGAGAATGCAGTTACAAATGCAGAGTTGGTACTCACAGCAACCAGAATCAGTCCAATAACAACGTACATCAAAAAGAAGTCCCTGTAGGCTGGAAAATCATTACTGTACATGAGTTTTATACGTTTGTAAAGCAGGTAAACAATGTAGGCTACAGTTAAAATTCCCAGGATTGCGTAGATAATTCCAGCTATGAAGTTGAATATGTAGAGTATTGACAGTATGAGGAATACTCCAGATAATATTTGAAGCCTTAAGATGGTGTTTTCCTTTTCCTTGTAACTGAAACTTCCAGATATGAAAATGGTATCTTCCGAACCATCCATTTCCCTGCTTAAACGTTCAATATCTTCAGGTATGTCAAGAGGTTCCTCGGATTCATCTTTTTTACTGGTTATTTTGGATATTCTTTCCTCAAGATTTGCATTATCCTTTATTTTGTCAAAGTTTTCTTTGATGCCCTCAGTATCAATTTTGGATTTAATATCTCCCTTATCTATGTTTCTAAGTTTCTCTGGAATCTTTGGTATTGCAAGAATAATTATTCCAATAAAAGAAAAAAATTTTAAGATTAAATCCCCAAATTTATTGAACAAACCCATGTGTTACCCTTCTGATAGTTTATAATCATTGATTTCATTGATATTATGTTACACTAACTGTTATCACTTTTTCATTTTGTTTCCATTCCACAACAACGGTATGCCAACCTGCAGCATTAGAGTTAAGATCCTGATTGCTTAACTTGTAATCTGTATCCCTTGCAATGGTTTTGGTTTTACTACCTGATAGTGGCACTGTCATGGAAATTCCATCTGTCCCTGTTGTGAAATCATTGTGCTTTGGAATGTAAACACTCAAAGTTCTTTTTGAACCTGGTCCATTTGCATAAACCAGATCAGCAGCGTTTGCAATAGTATCTACAGCTGCCTTTGCATCTGATGCTTTGGAAACATCACTACTGGAATTTACTGAACTTCCAATCATGGGTATGGTAACTGTACCTAAAATAACTAGGATTACAAGAATCAAGAGCAAATATTCCACAGAAGCCTGTCCCTTAACGTCCATCTTTATCACATCTAATTCTATCATTTTACCACAATATAAATTTTGTTTTATAAATCTTTGATAAGGATTTTCCCCTAAATGATCGTGTACAAAATCTTCTCTATTATGAAAGCCAGATCTCCTATAAAAAGGGATATTAAAAGGCCTATCAATATGGATGGGGCAAATGGAACTCCTCTCTTTATTCTGAGATTGTTCTCTATTTTTCCTTCCTTAAAAATATTTTTTAAGTGTTCAATATCCTTATCTTGAAGGCCCGCTGCCATTGAACCTACTACAAGTTTTCCCCTAGGACCAGAAAGCTTGCTGACATCACCGGTTTTTATAGCTTCCTTGAATTTGGTGAAAAATCCCTTGTCATCAATTTGAATTTCTCCATCCAGTTCATACATGTTGTAAGCTGGTATCATTCCATCTTGGAGTTCACTTATTTTATAATCATCCTGCAGTGCCTCCTTGCTCACACTGGTTAAGATCTTCTTTATTATATTTATGAAGGTTATGGAGACCAACAAAAATCCAATGCTTATCAATGTAATCTCAAATCGGCTGTAAAGTGCAAAAGCTACTGTAACAGTTACAACAACTGCTTTTAATTTATCTGGAAGTTTGGATATTGCCAGTATCAAAACAATCGTTAAAATAATGGATATTATCAGGGGATAATCTATGAACTGTCTTATTTCAAGGATTATTGCTGCTGCAGCTGTTATAACTAGGGCTAAGAGGATATTTTTTGTGTAATCTTCTTTTATTGGGGCTAATAATTCATCCAGAAGGTAGGGCTTCTTTTTCACAGCTATGTAGAACACGAATATCAGGAGAAATGGGAGTATTGAGAGTATGCTGTTTATGATAATGGTCAGGGCAAATGGGTAGACTGCAAAAACTGGAAAACTCCATGAACCCACGTTGTAATTTAGGAGAACTGCTGGGAAGGGTAGAAGAGCTGCAAGTGCTGTGAATAATTTAACATCCCCCCCTGCCCAGGCCCCGAACTTCCAGAACAGGTAGCCCAGTGCAAAGATCACTGCAGTGCAGATCACACAGAGGATGAGGAACATTGGGTTAGAGGTCATGAATGCATAAATACCGTTTAATACAATACCAATTCCTATTAAAGGAAAGGTTAATTTGTTTTTAATAACACCGTCTTTTATATCAGAGTAACTAGCATAAACACATGCTAGTATTGCTATAACTGCACAGATAAATGGAATATTTATTATCATAAAAATCGTTGCTTTTAATTTTCTAATTATTTATTTTAGAGGTATCTCTGAATCCCTTTACAAATTTTTAGTAATGAGTGTGTTAAAGTTAAATTGAAGGTTTTTTTTATGGAAAGGGTTCCATTAAACTCTTCAAAACTCTTTAACCTTAAATTTTATTTTTTCAAACAATCTTACCCTTCTTATTATCAATAACCGCTTTTATAAAAGATTTGAAGATTGGATGTGCATTGTTCGGTCTTGATTTAAACTCAGGGTGGAACTGACAGCCTAAAAACCAGGGATGGTTTGGAAGCTCCACTATCTCAACAAGGAAATCATCAGGGGATGTTCCTGAAATTACAAGGCCTTTCTCTTCAAGCAGTTTTCTGTAGTCGTTGTTGAATTCGTACCTGTGCCTGTGCCTTTCTGAAACAATATCCTCCTTGTAAGCTTCCTGTGCAAGGGTTCCTTCCTTGAGTTTGCATGGATATGAACCCAACCTCATGGTTCCTCCCATGTTCTTTATCTGCTTCTGTTCAAGCATGATATCTATAACAGGATGTTTAGCGTTCTCATCAAACTCTGTACTGTTTGCTCCTTCAAATCCATTCATCCTTGCAAATTCTATTACCATGCACTGCATTCCAAGGCATATTCCAAAGAGGGGTACTTCATTTTCTATTGAGTACCTGACAGCATCAAGTTTTCCTGAAATTCCCCGTTCACCAAACCCTCCAGGTATGAGAAGGGCATCAACTCCACGGATCCTATCTGGGTTAAGGGATTCTTCAGCTTTTATCCATTCAATATCCACTTTAACACCATGATGGGCAGCAGCATGTTTGAGGGATTCTCTTATACTGATGTAGGCATCTTCAAGTTCCACGTACTTTCCAACTATACCCACTGTAACCTTGAAATCATCCTTCTTAAGTGAATCCACTATCCTGCTCCATTCATAGAGGTCAGGTTTTCTTGATTCCATGTTCAACCTTTTGAGTATGTACTCCCCAACATTTTCCCTGTTAAGCATTAATGGAACTTCGTAGATGGAATGGGCATCGGGTGCATTTACAACTGCATCCTTGTCAACATCACAGAAGTGTGCTATTTTTTCCTTTAGATGATTGTCTATTGGAAGTTCAGACCTGCATATGATCATATCTGGAGTTATACCAGTACTCCTGAGTTCTTTGGTACTGTGCTGGGTTGGTTTGGTTTTGAATTCACCTGCAGCACGCAGATAGGGTACGTAGGTTACATGGACGAACATGACATTTTCAGGACCTTCCTCATTTCTAAGCTGACGCAGGGCTTCAAGGAATGGCTGGCTTTCTATGTCTCCAACTGTTCCACCAACCTCAACCATCACAACCTCTGCCTGTGTTTCTTTTGCAATTTTACGCACCATAGATTTTATCTCATCTGTTATGTGCGGAATGATCTGTACACAGGACCCAAGATAGCTTCCTTTTCTCTCCTTTTTGATAACAGAACTGTAAACCTTTCCTGTTGTTATGTTAGATTTTCCTGAAAGGTTGACATCCAGGAATCGTTCGTAGTGACCCAGATCAAGGTCTGTTTCCATTCCATCTTCTGTTACAAAAACTTCACCGTGCTGATATGGATTCAGAGTTCCTGAATCCCAGTTCAGGTATGGATCTATTTTTATCGCAGTTACATCCACACCATAGGACCTCAATATTCTTCCAATCGACGCAGATGATATTCCTTTTCCTATTGAACTTACAACACCGCCTGTTACAACTATATACTTTGACAGATAAACCCTCTCCTTAAAAATATTTTCCATTAAACTTCGTTATCATTAATTAAATTTCATTATCATTAAAATTATCATTCATCATTTGATTTTTATTTAAAATGTTTATTAACTGAAATATTTATTCAAAAATTTTTATTAAACAATACATTAACTAAAATATTTTGTTTGAGCTATTAAATAAATCTTGACATTGAGATCAAAAATTTGCTCCAAATATAACCCTTAAACAAATATGCTCCCTAAAAAATTAGAGATATAATTTATAATAACAATTAAGGATTTAATGAAGTATCCATAACTTATTTCTCAGAATATCGTTGAATGATCATGTACTTAGTCAGAACACCTTCAAGATTAAAAAAAGGTCCCCTTCATCTTCCTACCAGTCAACCTTTACCAGCATATTCAATGAAATGTTCCATGAACCTGTAACCCTCAATAATTCCCTGGGAACCTTTTCGAGCTGATTCTTCATCATAGCACCTGGTTTCATCTGCTTCAGCCAGTGAAGAGAACATTGCATATGGAACTGGATCCATTGTATGGGTTTTAACATGCACTGGTGTTGGATGGTCTGGTAGAACTGCAACTGCATGTTCACCGAAGTCTGGAAGTTTTCCCAGGAGTTTTCCTATTATCCGTTTATCGATTCGTTCCATTGCCTTCATTTTCTCAGGCAGATCTCCTGCATGTCCTGCCTCATCTGGTGCCTCAACATGGATAAAAACCAGATCATGAGTTTTCAGTGCTTCCAGTGCATATTCAGCTTTTCCACAGTAATCTGTATCGTAGTAACCTGTTGCACCAGGTACATAAACATTTGTAAGTCCTGTGTAAACACCCAACCCTTTTATAAGGTCCACCCCTGTGATGGTGGCTCCCTTTAAACCATACTTCTCTTTAAATGATGGCATCTGTGGTTTAACTCCCTGTCCCCAGAGCCATATCATGTTCGCAGGGTTTTTACCCTCACGAACCCTCTTCTCGTTGACTGGATGACACGTGAGTAAATCCTTCGATCTCTGCATTATTCCATTCAGGAGCTCTGCATTTTTGTCATCAGAAGGTTTAAGGATGTTTGATTCAACTGGTTCTCCAACAACATCATGTGGAGGTGTTGATTTAAGATCTGCAGCACTTTCATCATGAGAGAGAAAGAGGTGTCTGTAGCTTGTTCCAAGGTAAAATTCACCGTAGCCTGAAAACTTCTGGTTCAGAGATTCTATGAGCTGTGAACTTTCCTCTGTGCTTATATGCCCTGCGTTGAAATCTGCAAGAATTCCATCCCTTTCTGTTATGAAGTTGCACCTGAATGCAACATCTCCCTCTTTAAGTTCTGCACCTATACTGGGAGCTTCAAGGGGACCCCTGCCGGTGTAATATTCTCTGGGATTGTATCCCATTATTGAAAGGTTTGCAACATCAGATCCTGGCCCCATACCCTCTGGCACAGTTTTAAGCATTCCACTAACACCATTTGATGCTATATAATCCATGTTAGGGGTTCTGGCACTTTGAAGTGGGGTTTTACCATTCAATTCTTCAAGGGGATAATCTGCCATCCCATCTCCTATTACAACAATGTACTTCATTTTTATATCCTCTTTATGAACGTTACAATAAGTTAATTCATCAATTAAACTCATTGATCATTTTTATTAAAAAATTTTATTTTAAATTCTTTTAGTTTCAATAAAATCCTAACGAAGAACCCTCTTAAATTTTTGACATGACAAAAAGGAGCTTATTCTTCTAAAAAGATAATTATCTGGATTTCCATATACTTATCAGGTCACTAAGGATTGCAGAGGCTGTTTCAACGGATCCTGCACCTTTTCCCACAACTGTTACATCGTCTGCAAGGTCTGTTTTGAGTGTTGCAACGTTGAGGGTTCCATCAACAGCAAAGGGTGATCCTTCACGAACCAGACGTGGCGAAACTTCAAGGGAGTCCTCTGATATTTCACCCACAAGCTTTATAAGGTATCCGTCCTTCTTGGCCAGGGCTATTGATTCCGGGGTTATCCCTGATATTCCCTTTACCTCAACATCTTCGTATGAAACATCCATCCCCATTATGGAATTTGCAAGTATAACAACCTTACATGCAGCATCTATTCCCTCAACGTCCTGGGTTGGGTTTGTTTCTGCTATTCCAAGTTCCTGAGATTCCTGGAGTATTTTTTCATAGGATGTTCCCTCCTTTGCCATCCTTGAAAGTATGTAGTTGGTTGTGCCGTTTAAGATTCCCAGAACTGAGTTTATATCACAGCCTGCAAGTGTTTCATGTGCGAAGTTCAGTATGGGCATAGCACCTCCTACAGACGCCTCAAACTTGAATTCAACGCCGTTGGATCCTGCTGTATCTGCAAGTTCCCTGTAGCACAGTGCAAGGGGGCCCTTGTTTGATGTTACAACATCTTTTCCATCATTGAAGGCCTTTAATATATGGGTTTTTGCTGGTTCGCCATCATCTATGTTGGTTGGTGTGACTTCAATCAAGCAGTCGTAATCCACATCATCCATAACTTCAAGACCTGAAACACCTGGAACTCCATATTCAGGGTATTCAGATATTCTGCCTTTCTTCGCCTTTGTTTCAAGGAGTAATTCAGGTTCAAGTCCTTCCAGGCATACTGCAGCTCCGGATGTATCTGTAACTGCAACCAGGTTAAGATCTAATCCGTATTTCTCTTTTATTTTGTCCCTTTTTGTGGAGAATACCCTTGCAACTCCCTGTCCAACTGCTCCAAATCCAAGCATAACTATCTTCATCAAATGTGCCTCCAAATTAGAAGTTAATAAGCAACTAGAAGTTAATAAAATTAATATCAGTTCATGAACTTGTTAAATAATTTTTAATTCATTTAAAATCATTCATACTAGTATAAACGAGTTACAACCATAATTCAGTTATAACCCTGAATATTGAAATTTGTTTATACCTCGTTGATAACTAAAAAACCCTTTGAACTTCCAATGTTTTTTATCAAACGCATTATGTCCCTTTTTTTACCGTAATCTGCTTCTACTATTATTTTTGATGCAGATTCCTCTGGATGATCTGACATCTTCAGATCAAGGTCTGCAACCCGTACACCCTCTTCTCTGTTCAGGATGGCAACTGTTTCATTTAAATCCTGTTCAACTATGTTCCCAATTATGACTGTTGTTATTTTCTCCTTTCTCACAACACCGTCAACTTCCATTATCTGAATATCCTGGGCTTCTAAAGTTCTTAAAACCATTTTAAGTGTTTCTTTATCCCCTTCTATTGTTATGTGAACAGGTACTGTTCCGCGTTCCGTTTTAACATCACGCTGGTGTATTACAGCAACTATGTTAGCTCCAAGCTTTCCTATTGGCTCAAGTGCGTCTAAAAGCTGACCTGGCACATCCAGAAGTTCTAAAACAAGGTTAAGTCTCATTTTTTTTATCCCCAACCAAATTATTTCAATTTATTATGAAGTTTTATTAGATGATTATTAATTAACGTGTCTTATCTGTACTGTAAAATACTTAATCCCATATCAGTACAATGGATACGTTAATTTGAACGTATGAACTTTGGTACAACAGTTATTTTACCCATTTTCCTTTTTCAGCTATGAGATTACCTTCCTCATCTAAATGAGCGTTTCTGAGGATTTTTTCAGGATTTTTGTCTTCAGCTCCATCTTCACGTGACAAGTTAACGTTGTCCACTATGTAATAGGTTTCTTCAAGTTCAGGGATGTCCTGAAGTTCCTTTGAAAATTTTTCCAATATTTTTTCTGCTTCTTTCTCTATCTTCAAATTATATTCCCCCAAATTCTAAAAAGATGCTCAAAATCATGGTATTAGTAATTTTAAGCTGTAATTTTTAATTTTTTTTATGAGTAACCTGAAGTTAATTTCTTTAAAAGGGGTTACACATAATAATTTATAATTCCTTTAAAGATAAATTGATTCTAAATATTGATTCTAAACCTTGATCAATGTATATTTGATTATTAAAATTTAAGGTACCCCGAAGTTTTGGTTAAATCAAGTCTGTGGGCTGTGGCCCCAATGATCTTTCAAGTTTATTTTTATAGGTCTCATCATTTAAAACCTTCTTTACCAGAATTTTATGAATACCTGAACCGTACTGTGCTGCTTTTTTTGGGCGTTTAACAATGTCAGCCATAACACCAATATCAGCTGCAACTTCCCTTAATATACATTTTCGCAGTTTATCCTCTTTGTTATTTATTTTGTACTTCATAGGTATCTGCATTGCCAGATCCACAACTTCCAAGTCAAGGAATGGAACACGAAGTTCCACACTGTTTTTCATTGTAACTGAATCATCCCTCTGAAGGTTCACATGGTAAAGGTTGAGAACATCCCCCTTAAGGTCTTTCTGAGCAGTTTCTCCCTTTTCATGGTAGAACTGGAGGTACCTGTTGTAGCCTGCAAAGAGTTCGTCTGCACCCTGACCTGAAAGCATCACCTTCAAACCATGGGAATGGGCCATCTCCGATGCAATGTAGGATGGCATTCCCACCCCTAATTTCATGATGTTGAACTCCTCAATGGCATTTAACACAAGCCCTGTGTAACCTCGAACCATTGACTCGTCAACTGTTTTGATGTGTAGTGGAAGCTGCATATATGAAGCTGCTTTTTTTGCAAATTTCACATCCTGTGAATTTTCATTCCCCACTGTGTAAAGCTCAGTTTCAACTCCCATGTCCATGCAAAGTTTTGCAAGTATTGTGCTGTCAACACCACCTGAAAATATTATTCCAACCCTTGAGAGTCCTTCTATCCTTTTTTCAACAGATCTTATGAGTAACTCCTTCAATCTGTTTTCAAATTCTTCTCTGGATGTTCCAGCTGAACCTAGATTTGAATTGTTACTAACTTCATTGTAAAGATTGATGTTCAGTCTGCTGCCAATGCCAACGGGTCTTCCATTGTAGAGAACTTCATGTGGGGGCAGGGTTTCAACTTTTTCAATTCCAACCTTCCACAGGGCCTTTCTCTCAGATGCAAATGCAGAAATATCACTGCTTTCCCCGTAGTAAATGGGTTTAACACCAAGGGGATCTCTAACCACAGCACAGTCCTTTCCATCGTAGACTGCAAAGGCATAATCACCATCAAGGTGTGAAATAGTCTCCTTAACAGATTCTAAAAGAGAATTTTCCAGTTGGGTGTTGTAGAACTTTTTTACAAGATGTAATATGATTTCACAATCAGAATCTGTTGTGAATTCTTCATCCAACTTTTCTTTAAGTTTTTTATAGTTGTAAATTTCGCCGTTGCAGACCATGATGAATCCATCACATTCAAGGGGCTGAACCACCTCAGATCCAACTATTGAAAGCAGGTTGTGACCCATACCCAAGGAACCATCAGGAATGTTGAGACTGTCCAGGTTACCCTTTATGATTTTACCATCCACAAAAACACCGGAACCATCAGGACCCCTGTGTTTTAAGGTTTCAAGCATCATCTTAAGGTTTTGGCCTGTGAAATTTCCCCTTAAACCCACTATTGCACACATAATTATCATTTACTCTTAAATTCAATATTAAATTAATGATCTTGATGTATTTTCTTTGAATTTGGCGAATTTAAAATGCAATTTTTATTTATGTTTCTTAATCCCTTTTAAAATACTAATCCCATCTAAAAAGAGTCAATTCTTAAAAATTCTTAAAAATGTTGATTTATATTAACTAATTATTTTAATTATTCGTTTAATTATCCCTTTTAAAAAAATCAACATCAAAACTATTTTTTAGGGCATAAAAATTTTTTTTGCGGGTTGATTTAAATAAAAAAAACCCTGTGGGTGAAGCTGAATTTATCCACAGGGGTGTGAACCGTCTTTAGATTCTGAACTCATACAGGCGTTGCAGTTTACTGGTATGTTGTCCTTTTCCTTGTGTAACTGGCATACTACTTCTTCAGTTTTAACCTTTCGACATACATCACAGATTCTGGAGATTATACCACTTTGATCCAATTTTCCATCCATTAAATCCTTTGCAAACTCCCTTATGAGTTCCTGGGTTTCAGGGTTGAACTTGATTCCATGACCCCTTTTATCGCTTATGTACTGGGATACTGCAGGTTGGGTTATATCCAGAAGTTCTGATATTTCTTTTTGTTTCATTCCCAGGTTCAGAAGTTCCTTAGCAAGTTCTGACCTTATTGTGGGAATAACATACCATACAACTATTTCACATGGTGGTCTCATCTTAATCACATCTCTATTAATTTACAATCCTAAATTTTTATAATCTTCCTATAGGATTATTTTTAATAATACTTAGTTTAAATTATTGTATTGAGGATATAATGCTATTTTTTAAGTTATTTCTTAATTCATCATAAATCAAAGTTTTTTTTAGGCTTTGCCCTCATTTAATTGATTTTTTTATGATCTTAATATATTTTTAACCAGTTATTTTTACTTAACAATTGTTTATTTGAATTTTGTTTTAAAAGTATCTATATCTTGGCATTCACTAGAATCTTTCAAGATTTAATGGGTTGAATAATTGGTAATTCACTCACAAAGTTTTTGGGGTTTTTTTGAATTTAGTAAGGTTAAAATGCCTTTAATTTATTTTAATTCATTTTTATAATTTTTTTAAATTTCAATGCTTAGTTGGAAAAATAGTAATTGTTAAAATTAATAAAAAAATTAGATTCCTGCTCCCTCTGAAAATATTTCTTCCATCTCTGATTTCTTGGTCATGAATCCATTTACCTTCAGAACATCAGCAGATATTCCCAGTTCATTTATCTGTCTTTCAAGTTCGTCCTGGCGCTGCAGTAAAAGGTTTATAACTTCTGCAACGGGATCCGGGAGTGTTCCATGTTCAAGGTCTATTGCACATTTACGTTTTTCAGGCACAGTCCTTCCAGGTATTCCAACAATTGTGGAACCTGATGGGGCCGATTTCAATACAACTGAACCTGCACCGATCTTCGAACAGTCACCTACCTCTATATCTCCTATGACCTTTGCTCCAGAACCTATGACAACACCACTGCCAATTGTGGGGTGTCTCTTCTTTTTTTCAAGGCTTGTTCCACCTAAAACAACACCCTGGTATATGAGTACGTCATCACCTACCTCTGCTGTTTCTCCAACAACAACACCCATCCCATGGTCTATGAAAACCCTTCGCCCTATTGTGGCCCCGGGATGTATCTCAATACCTGTTAATAATCTGTTGATGGCTGATATGAAACGTCCAAAGAGGAGATGATTGCGAGTCCAGAACCAGCTGGCCAGTCTGTGCAACCAAATTGCATGCAATCCAGGGTAGAAGAGTATAACTTCAATTTTGCTTCTGGCTGCAGGGTCTCTGAAAAAAACAGTGTCTATATCTTCTTTTAAACCATCAAACATATTATCAATCACCTGAAAAATTTTAATTAAAGACACATGATTAAATGGGGTTTAAACGCCTGATTAATATCCATGCGCCTTCCCTTATATAAGTTCAACTAAATATTTAGATGAACCTTTAGATGAAAACATCTTCGTTTTTTTTGAATATTTCTTCAAATACCCAATCAATACTTAAGTATCTTTCTCCAGTATCTGGAAGAATTACAACTATTTGTTTTCCTTTATTTTCAGGCCTTTTTGCAAGTTCAATTGCAGCCCATGTTGCAGCTCCAGAGGAGATACCTGCAAAGATTCCTTCTTCCCTTGCAAGTCTGACCAGAGTTTTTCCAGCATCTTCATCTTTAACTGTTATGATCTCGTCAATTATATCTTTGTTGAGTACTCCTGGCACGAAACCAGGTCCAATACCCTGGATTTTGTGGGGTCCACCCTGTCCAGTTGACAGTACTGGTGATGTTTCAGGTTCCACAGCCACAGCTTTAAATTCTGCTTTTTTTTCTTTTAGAGCTTCTGCAATTCCAGTTATTGTACCGCCTGTTCCTGTACCAGCAACCAGGATGTCCGCCTTTCCTTCGGTGTCCCTCCATATTTCTTCAGCAGTAGTTTTTTTGTGTATTTCAGGGTTTGCAGGGTTTTCAAACTGTTGTGGGCTGATGGCGTTTGGTATTTCTTCAACGAGTTCTGCTGCTTTAGCTACAGCTCCTTTCATTCCGTTAGCGCCTGGTGTTAAAACTATCTCAGCTCCGAATACAGCAAGGAGTTTTCTTCTCTCAATGGACATGGTGTCCGGCATTGTTAATATGAGCCTGTATCCTTTTGCTGCAGCAACAAATGCAAGTGCTATACCTGTGTTACCACTTGTAGGTTCAACTAGAACTGTGCCCTCCTTAATCTTTCCCTGTTTTTCTCCTTCTTCAATAAGTGCAACACCTATTCTATCTTTAACGCTGCTTACAGGGTTAAACGATTCAAGTTTTACTAAAACTTCTGCATCAAGTCCTTCTGTTAGTTTGTTAAGCCTGACTAAAGGTGTGTTTCCTATTGTTTCAGTTATATCGTTTGCTATTCCCCTTGTAAGTTCTGGTATATTTACCATCTCTTTCACCTTCTTTTTTCTTATATGTTTTACACATTTATATAACTATCGTTATATAACAATGGTTAATTGTTGTCTTAATATAAATGTTAAGTATGGCTAGTTTCAGTTTATTTTAGGATAAAAAAAACTGAAAAAACATTTCTTTAAAAATTAAGCCCTGAAAAATCAGATAAAATCTTATAGAGATGGATATAACCCTTTTTATCCTTTTGCCCCATTAAAACCGCTAAATCCCTAAGGGCATTATCTATAAAATCAGTCATCATAAAGGGTTTTATACCATTGGAAACAAGGAAATTTACAGCTCCCTCACCGATGCGGCTCACAATAACTGCATCACAGTCTTTTATAAGTTGTAATGTCCCCATCCTTGAACTTCGTTTGCTTCTCCACCTTTGCAGGAGGGAACATTTTCACGCAGCTCAAGAAACTCATAGTTTCCACTACGATCAACATCAAATATTAAAAACTGTCCTGCATGCCCAAAATGCTGGTTAACATACTTACCATCACTGCTTGCAACTGCCACCCTGATTGAAATTGGAAACACCTCAATTAAATTAATATTTTTAATAATTTACCCCATATAGATTAACAAACATATATTTTAATACTCAATATTCATAGTATAACAATAGTTATATATATATGAGTTTTTTGTAACTGAAGTTCAAAAGTTATAAGGAAGGTTTTATATATTTTTCAAAGAATCTAAAAAAATAAATTATTGTTAAGTTTTATTTAAATAATTAAATTATAGAGATAATAGCTATAAAATTTTAAATAAAATATGAGATTTAAAAGATAAAAGTAAAGCTTATTATTGTTCTCCAAGAGAATGATAAAAAAACAGCACTATGGAGATGTAACGTTGATTGAAGTAAAATTTCTAACCCGTTTTTTAGATATCACTGGAGAAAAAGTCATAGAAATAGAAAGAGTGAAAGATATGGCCACATTAATTAATCTGCTATGTCAAAAGTATCCAAAGGGATTTAAAGAAACTCTTTTTGACGATAATGGAGAAATAAGAGATTACCTTAAAGTAGTGGTTAATGGAGAGGATGTAAGATCACTGCAGGGTCTTGAAACTCCCCTAAATGATAACGACCAGATCGTGATGTTCCAAACGATTGCAGGTGGATAAAAACGTTAAATCTCTTTTATGTATCTAAAATTTTTAAAAATAGATTTTTAAGATTTTATTAAACAAAAAAAATAAAAATTGGTGGTTTTGTGGTGAACTATCATTACATAAGAGGTCATAAAGTTTGTTTCAGCGATAAAACTCCTGAAAAAGAGTTTTCTAAGGAGTACTATGAAGATGATGGTTGTGAAGTGCTTGATCGCACGGAAAGACCATGCATAAAATGTGGGAAAAAACCAAGCCCTGAGGGGTATGATGCTTGCATTGGCGAGTTACCTGGAGTTAAATATGCCTGCTGCGGCCATGGAGTTGAAGATGGACATATAATCTTTGAAAACGGCACCACATTGAAGGGATATTTCACTGTAACCTATAGGAAAGAAAAATAAGTTTGTTTTAAATAATTTTCTAGTTTTCCTCATTTTTAATCCAATTTATCCCATTTTATTCTTCTTTTTAGTTTATATCTTGTTAAATGCTAATTTTTAGTGGTTTTTAGATTAATTGAACCTTTTAGTTTAATCATTATTTTTTTTTATCCTAAGGCTATCTTCTCATTATGATAGGATTCAAATTTTTAGTTCAATTTAAATATAACAATTGTTATATTACTATTGTTACATTGTTTACCTGGAGTTTTCATGAAAATAAAATTCAGTTTCAAAAAATCAGAAGTAGGTTATCCATGAAAAAAGAAAATTGAGGAGGATGTTAAATGAAAATTGGGTACTTATCAACGATTTATCACACCTCGTTCCTACTAAAAAGTGGGAAATTCAAATTCCAAGGATCAGATAATATTGAATGGACATTGTATCCAACAGGACCCGGCATGATGAAGGCCTTTGAGTCCGGGGAGATTGATTTAGGTTACATAGGTCTTCCACCAGCTATGATAGGGATTTCAAAGGGCATGAGAATAAAATGCATTGCTGGAGGACACATAGAAGGTACCGTGATGGTTGCACCTGGATCATACAGATCATATAAAGAAATAGGCAATTTGAGAGAAGTATTGAAACAGTTTGAGGGAAAAAATATTGGAACACCCTCCAGTGGATCGATACACGATGTGATCATCCGCAGCATGATAAAAGGGTTTGATATAAACCTAAAGAACTATCCATGGGCAGATTTCATTCCAGATGCTATAATAAGCAGTGAAATTGCAGCAGGTGTTGGGACACCATCCCTTGCAACTGTTGCTTCCATGCAGTTTGATTCTAAGGTGGTGATACCTCCAGAAAAGCTCTGGCCCAACAATCCAAGCTACGGAATAGTTGTGCAGGAAAAATCGATAGATGAAGCTCCAGAATTCATAATGAAATTCTTAAAGGCCCATGAAGATGCATCCAATTTTATAAGGGAATATCCAGAAGATGCAGCAGAAATAGCAGCATCTGAAATGGGAGTTGTTGATAAAGACTTCGTGCTCAAGACCTACACTGTATCTCCACATTACTGTGCAAGTCTTCCAGAGGATTATATTGAATCTACACTTGATTTTACACCCATTTTAAAGGAACTAGGATACATTGAAAAGGATTTAAAAAAGGAAGATATCTTCAACCTGGATTTTATAAGAGAAATCCACATGGAAAATGCACATTACTGATCAATCATGTATCAATGTTGAAGGTAATTTTAAGATTCTGAAGTAGAAACACTTAAAAAATATATTTTAAATTAAAAAAAATGGAAAGTATGAAATAAGAAGCAGTGCATCGAACTTTTATCAAATTGATTGAAATCAAAGCTCAAATGGTTTTTCAGAAGCAATTGAGTTCAGTAATTTCGTTGCTGATTTAACCTGTTCTTCAATTCCTGTAACTCCCAGCCATATGGATCCTTCAGCTCCGCAGACTCCTCCACCTGCAATTAGATCAGCCTCTGCACCTGTTAAGGTTGAAATTGCCTCAATTTCAGTGAAGATCTCACCTGGAACAGGTAGAAGCCTGGGGCCCTGTGATTCAATGCTGTTGAGCTTCAGGGCCATTTCATTGAGATCAGTCCATACACGTTTCTCCACACCAACAGGAAGGATCAAGCTAACTCTACGCCCCACAACGGCTTGAAGTGCTGTACCGATGGTTCCACCATGAGTGTCACCTATGTACACTGCAGATTGTCCCTTTTCTCTGTTGAATGCATTGGCACCCTTCAATATAACATCTCCAGGCCTTAGATCATCTGCAACATCGAAGATAGTTGCCCCCTTCTCCCAAACACCATCTTCAATTATTACATCCCCTGGAAATCCAGTTTCATCATTTAGGGTTCCTTTTTCAGTTACGGGCTGTCCAGGCGGCATTACTATCCCCCTGAAGAATCTTTTCCTTGAAAAACCATCTTCCTGATGGATGCTGGATAATATTTCCTCTGCAACGTAACCATTGCTTGTGCCTGCAATAATCACTATCCTTCCAGATTCGAGAGATTTTTGAATTAAAGGATGTTTGCTCATTCCCTTAGCTATCAATCGTTTTCCAGCTGCAGGTGTTATTAAAAACTGTTTCATATCAACAATCTCCCCTAAAAATTTATTTTCATTAATTTTTTTTATAAGAATATGTATGATTTAACTAATCAATTTGATGCATTTATATGAACAATTTATTAATAGGTAATCTAATTTAGAAAGTTATAACCACAACTTAAATAATTCAAATGTACAAACAATAAAAATAAACGGCGATGTTAAATGAAAAAATCATTAGAAATCATACTTATAGTCATGGGAATCATAGCAATCATTGCAATGTATTCCTATGCCGTGGCTGCAACAGGCCCTGTTGAGCCACTTGGAAGAGCTTCATTCGTTAAACTTTTAAATCCAGATTTTTATCCGGATCATCCACATTCCCAGCTTCTTGAGAAGTATGCTGCAGACCGAGGATCCGCCTGTGCCCTTGTTGTGCACTATGCAGGTACTTCAAACTACAGGAGTTACCAGGACGGTAGTGTTTACATAATTGAACTGGGATTTGTATCATCTGCAGGCCCTGAAACTGAGATAGACTGGGGTCAGGCCTTACAGTACGCCATCTTTGGAGTTCCAGATGGCACATGGAAGTTTAGAATAAACGGTGTGGATTATGATAACTTCGATGATGCCTGGGCTGAGGTAATGGAAGAAGCCCAAGCACATGGCCAGCAGGGGCCTATACCCATGGTCTGGCATGGAAGTGCAAGGTCAGGAAATCCAATGATCAATCCGGGATGCGGTTTCCCACTCTATTACTACGTGTGCTGGAAACAGTACGGCCGTTTTGCTGCATACTACTACGCAGTTTCAGGGTTGATATTCCCATACCTTAACAGTCCCTTCAAATCCTTTGAACTTAAAAATTACAAGGTTCTACAGAGTGCCTACACATCTGGCCGTTTAGATTACACAAAACTCAGTGAAAACGAAATAGAAGGTATCAATGCTTCCCTAACGGATCCTTCCATATTCACAAGTGTTTATATGAACATTCTCTCGAAAAGACAGAATGGACAAAAGGCAATCTACTTCACAGAGTAGGATATGGAGAAATAGAGATAGAAGGGTGAAATGAAAATTTCACCTTCAAATCCTTTTTTTTAGAATCTAAATTTTTTTTATAATTGAAAATTTCATAAATTCTTTATTTTCATGTTTTAGGCTAAAAAAACTCATAATATCAGTACATAACTCTAAAAAAATATAAAAAAGGGATTTTAAATCAAATTTAAGGTTTATTCATTAAAAAAAATGTGTTTATGAATCTATCTGAACTTGAATCATCTGAATCTAATTAATAACTTATTCATGTTTTTGATTCAATACATTTTATTATCCTATCGAAGTTCCTGAATTTCTTTGCAAGGCCCCTGAAGTAGGGTATGTAAACCTTGTAGAATGCCAGTCTCTTTGGATCTATCCCATTTTTAACAAGTTCATCCCTGAGTAATTCAACCTTCTCCTGACTTTTCTGGTACATTGGATTGTCTGGATATTCACCAAGAATTATACCGTCTGCACCTTCCTTAAATGCATGGAGAATGTGTTCAGGTGTTAACCTGTTTATTGAGGATATTTTAATGATCCTGATTGAATCTGGACATTCAACCTTGTTTATGCCCATGTTGTCTGCTGAAACGTATCCAACATCATCCAGAAATGCCAGTATCCTTACCTCTTTCTCCCTTTTATTTTCAAGCATTCCTGAGATCATTGCAAGCATGGCCTCATCACTCTGCCCCCTGATGGATACAGCTCCACTTTCACATACTGATATGCATGCTCCACAGCCATTGCAGGATATTGGATCAACATGTACAGAATCTGCCGGGATGTAGATTGCCTTGTATTTACAGACATCCCTGCATTTTCCGCATAGGTTGCACTTTGATCTGTCCATTTCTGCAATGAATGGTTCAGACTCCAGGCCTCCATTCATGAGTTCTGAAACCTTTGAACTTGCAGCATTCGCCTGAACTATACTATCTGTAATGTCCTTAGGTCCCTGTGCAGTTCCACATACATATATCCCCTTGATGTCTGTGCTCACAGGTTTCATCTTTGGATGTTTCTCCTTGACGAAGAGTTCCTCTGTTAAGCCCACGTTAAGTTTCTCTGAAACCTCCACTGTTCCAGGGGATGGTTCCATTGCAGTTGATAAGACCACAAGGTCTGTTTCAACCTCAAGGGGTGTTTTTTCAAGTGTGTCTTCAACCCTTACAATGAGGGTGCCGTTTTTATCAACAACTTCACCTGGACGTCCCCTTATGAACTTGACTCCATTGGACTGTCCATACTTGTAGTACTTCTCGTACATTCCAGGGGTTCTCATATCTGTGTAGCAGATTATAACCTCAGTATCTGGGTAATGGCTTTTTATTATGTTTGCATGTTTCATTGCAACCATGCAGCACACTTTGGAGCAGTAACGTCTTCCATCTGGTTTTTCATCCCTGGAACCAACACACTGTATCATAACAACCCTTTCTGGTACTTCTCCAGAGGAGGGTTTTTGGAGTTTTCCATTGGTTGGTCCGTTAACACCCATGATCCTTGCAAGTTCCATCTGGGTCACAACGTCAGGGTACCTGTTGTAACCGTATTCAGGCCTTTTTTCCATATTGAAGGTTTTGTGGCCAGTTGCAATGATCACAGAACCCACAGTGAGTGGTATGATCTCAGTTTCCATCTGCAGATCTATTGCATCCATCCTACATGCTTCCTGACATTTTCCACATTTTTTACAGTTCTCATCATCAATTGTGTACATATCAGGAACTGCCTGTGGAAATGACTTGTAAATGGCTTTTCTTATGGTCATTCCCTCATTCCAGGAGTCTGGAACCTTCACTGGACAGACATTTGCACAGCTTCCACAGCTTATGCATCTGTCTTCAATTACTCCCTTTGGCTCTTTCTCAAGGAGTAAGTTGAAGTTTCCAGCTCTCCTCTCTGCCTTCTTCAATCTGGTGTTTGTGAGAATTTTTATGTTCTTGTGCTGCACAGCCTCATTCACTATTGGGTTCAAGAGGCACATGGCACATTCTTCTGCCATCTTCTCAGGTGAGAATACCTTGCCCACCTGAACCATTGACCCTCCAACTGTGGGTTTTTCCTCAACGATACAGGTTTTTATTCCCTGTTTTGCAAGTGAAAGTGCAGCAGTTATACCGGATATACCACCACCAACTACAAGTGCACTTTTTCTTGTTTTCCTAAGCACAGGGTCAAGGGGCTGGGAATATTTAACCCTTTCAACAGCTGCATTAACAAGAGAAATTGCCTTGTCAGTTGCCCTTTCCCCATCACTGTGCACCCATGAGCACTGCTCCCTTAAATTTGCCATCTCCATTAAATATGGATTGAGGGGTGTCATGTAGTTTTGAAAGGTTTTTTCATGTGTTATGGGCGAGCATGCTGCCACAACCACTCTTTCCAGTTTGTTCTGGATTATATTGTCCCTTATGAGTTTTCGTCCGTTTATTGAGCAAAGATTTTCAAATTCCTCAATGACTGTGGCATCTAATGAATCTTTGAGTTTTTCCATGTCTATTTTATCAGATATGTTTCCACCGCAGTGGCAGAGAAAAACACCTACACGCGGCTTTGAGGTGATTGGAGCTTCTTTGGAAGCTTTTGAAAGAGAATTGTCCTTCATGGTGTAACCTTCAAAAAAATGATTGTTTTAGTGACTTTTAATGACCTTCAATTTTTTTTAGTAATTTTTTAAGTTAATGAATTCTTAATAAACCTTTTTTAAAAATAAATTTGTGGGTAGCGATTATTCTTAAAGTTTTTATTGCTAAAAATAATCATTGTCCACGCTTTTATTGAGGTCCATATTCTATTCCCAGTTTATCAAGAAGTGGCTCAACTCGTACTGTGTGGGTCTGGATACCTAAAACCTTGTAGGGGTCTGCACCCATTGCAAGGGCTAAAAACTGGGCTATGTTCAAGTGGAATATGTTGAATTTCGTGTCTAGTTTCTCCTCTATTTTTGGCTGGTACCTGTCGAACTGCATATGGCAGTTGGGACACATGTGAATGAGAACATCAACATCTTTGTCCTGTAACGCCTGAAGTTTGTCTCCTGTTACTTCAAGGGATGTTTCGTTGTTTGTGAACCTCTGCCTGAAACCTGCACCACAGGTAACCCTCTTGTGATCGTACCATCCAATTGTTTCCACCCCACATGCCTTTAAAAGTTCATCGAGAAGGTTTGGATCCGCCACTCCTCCAATTGTGTCTTTGTAATGAACCTTGCAGTAGTGGCAGGCATGGTGGGATGCAATCTTGAGATCTGAGAAATCAACCTTAACAAGTGGTGCAATATCCTCCCTCTTGTTGAAGAGGATCTCTGCAACATGGAATATGCTGTTTCTTGGATCAACGGTTCCCCTCTCATACTCCATTTTCTGGAGTCCTGCGTCATGGAAGATGCCGTTTATCTTTTCTCGGACCTCATCGTTTTCATTGAGGAGTTTAGCTGATTTTTTGAGTATTGCATAGCATGTTGAACACATGGTTGCTATGTTGTGATGGCCTGAATCAGCTGCTATGTGAAAGTTTCGAGCTGCGAGGGCTGTTGTTGAAAGCTGGTCAAACAGATCGTAGTAATGGCCAAGTCCTGTGCAGCATGACTGCCTTTCATCCACATGGTACTCCACACCAATTCTATCAAATAAGTACTTGGTTGAGGATTCAACACCAGGATATTCCACATTCACAAGGCAGGTTCTGAAGAGTAGGATTTCTTTATCGGGTATCTTCTTCATTTATTACATCTCTTTACGGATTTTTTTAAAATAAAATCATTTAGACTTAATTGTTCATTGGATTCAATTCTTGGAAAAAAATTTTTTAAAATAAAAATTTTAATTAGGATAGATTCTTCTTTTAAAACACATAAAACCATTCATTTATTCTGCTTTTTATGCTTCTTTATTTCCTCAAGCCTGTCCTTAAAGAGTGTTCCATCAAGTATGTCTCCAACCTCTTTCAGGGACTCTCCCTTCATTATGTAGCTTCCAAGTCCCAGATCTGAACGTATGTCATCAAGGTTTATCTTCAGATCAAGGTACCCAGTTCCAACATCCCTTACCATGTCGTCAAAGAATGCGCTGGGTATGGATCCCATTCCAAATTCAAAGAAACTGTCACCGTAGGTTGTAAAGGAATCTATTTTTTTAACACCGGATCCCTCCTTAATTGCCATCTGCCTCAGGATCTGGTTCACCTCACAGGCACTGTTTCCAGAGGGGCAGATACTCTGACAGGTGTAACAGTAGAAGCAGTTCCATATTTTATCATCAAATATAACATCTCTATCATTTTCAAGGACTCTTTTGACCATTTCCCGGGGGTCGTAGTCTGTGTGCCTTGCTCCAGGACATGTAGATGTGCACATTCCACATTGAACACATTTAAAGAGCCCTAAGTCTGGAGATGCTTTTATATTGTTTAAAACTTCTTCTGGAAGGCTTTTATGCCCTTCAGATCCTTTTCTCTCGGATTTACTTTCAAGTTGAATTTTTTTCATGTACCGATATACCTCGCGTAGATGGATCTTGCAACTTTTTCATCATTCGTACCCTTTACTATTGCCCTTCCATCCTTAAATACTGATATTTCAAATTCACCTGTTTTGAAGATCATGATGAAATCTGCACATTTAACTTTCCCCAGTTTCTCGAGTTTTGAAGCTAGTTCCCGAAGCAATATCTCCTTTGGATCTGCAGGAGTTATCTGTATGGCGTTTCTTCCACAAAGTGATGTTATAATTTCCCTCTCTTCAGATTCCAGATATTCAAAGCTTTCATCAACACAGCAGCCACAACTATCATTTTTCTTCACGGTTATACTGTCGTAGGAGTTGTTCCAACCATCGTAGACTATTAGTTCACTTTTTGTATCTTCAACTTCATTGTATTTGCCCAGAAGTATTTTTATAGCCTCTGTGCTCTCCATTGACCCCATGATCACAGTTATGGTGTTCAGTACACCCATGGTGTCACAGGTTGGGAGGGATCCAGGCTTTGGAATACCAGGGTAGAGACATCGCAGACATGCTTTTCCTGGAAGTATTTTCATCATCATTCCAGAGGTTCCTATGGCACCTGTGTACACCCATGGAACACCATTTTTAACACAAACATCATTTACAAGCATTCTAGTCTGTATATTGTCTGTACCGTCCAGTACAATGTCCGCACCACTTAAAAGTTCTTCAACATTGGTGTGGTTCAGATCCTTTATAACTGGGATTATCTCTATTTCTGAGTTTATTGCACTGGCCTTTTTGGCGGCAGCCACGGCTTTAGGTTCTCCAACATCCTTCTCATCAAAGAGCATCTGCCTCTGGAGGTTGTTGAGCTCCACAAAATCCCTGTCAATTATGAATATTTTTCCAACTCCGGCACGTGCAAGGTTGTTTGCAGCAACTGTTCCAAGGGCACCACACCCCACAATAACCACACTGCTCTTTAAAAGCTTTTCTTGACCTTCTTCTTTAATATTCTGTAATATTATCTGTCGCGAGTATCTGCTCTGCATGTTTCCATCTCTAAAAAGATTGTTAGAACTTTATTATTTCTTATTAACAAAACCTGGATTATTGATTTAACCCAATGAAATTATTTTATCTTGTTTCCTCTGGGAATACTTCCTTAAATTCCTGGAATTTATATCTCTATTCCATATCTTTCAATAGGTTCTTTGAAAGCTTCTTTGCAATGGCCGTTATTGTGAGTATTGGTGGTCTTCCAGGTGCCTGAGGTATTACACTTGCATCTGATACGTACAATCCAGTGATACGTGTTTCAAGGTTGGAATCAACAACAACCCCTATTGCAGCTGTTCCTCCAGGATGTGCACCTCTTATAGCTGTTGAGCTGATTGATTCCAGGGCAACACCGAGTTCCAGAAGTATTTCAACAGCCTTATGATATCCCTCCCTGAGGAGGTTCAGATCCCTTGCTGTAAGGGTTTTCTCAGCACTTCCATCATCGTGCACTCGTCCATTGGCTTCATCAGCTATCTTAACCATGAATCCAATGATATCATCGTAACTTGCATCAAAACCTTTTCCTTTAATTGAAGGTAATATCTGGGTTGAAAAGTGGGGAGAAATAAAGTAGGGACCGAATTCTGATTTAACTCCCATTGGAATTTCTTTATTTAACTTTGCATCCTTCAGGAAACCTCCAACAGTTATGAACATATCTGTGAAAAGTCCTTCACCTACTCCCTCTGTTATACCAGAATTCTTAAGTATAACTGGTGTGTTTAATGCCCCTGCTGCAAGCACAACTCTTCTGGCTTTGAATTCTTTTTTATTTCCAGCATCATCAAATCCCTCAACACCTTCAACTTCCTGGCCCTTGTGAAGCACCCTTGTAACTTTAAAATCAGTTATTAATCTTGTTTCACCATTCTTTGATGAATCATCCGATTTTTCAATTAAATCTTGTATAAAATCTGTTGAATCCCATTTAGCGCCCCTTTTACACCCATTTATACATTCTCCACATTTGTTGCATTTTTCAAAGTCAAGGAACTTGGGCATGGGTTCCATGAAGTGTCCGAGCTTTTCACCTACTTCAACGATTTTACGGGTTGAGGGTCCCATCATATCAGCTGGAAGTGCACCCACCTTGAGGTCCTTACTGGCTTCGATAAGTTCCTCAAAAAGGTCCAGGTCGTGTAGCTTGAACTGGGCTGTCACAGAATTTGCATAACAACTTGTACAGGCATAACATGCATTTGCAAGGGCCACTGGGGTTGTGCCCCCAAGTGCTTCTATGTGCATGAGTTCTGCAGGTTGATGCATGAAATTGTAGTGTTCATCTTCTTCATATACCTTTAATTCATCATCTACTTTCAGGGATAACTTTGAATTTAAAATATGCTTAACTGCAGTTCCCCTAGGGTATTGGGAACCTTTTTCTAGGATTAAAATATTTAAGCCTTTGTTTGTAAGTTCTCGTGCAGCAGTTGCTCCGCCTGCACCTGTTCCAACCACTATTACATCGTAGATCATATACTTTCACTTTTCAATTTATAACTCTGGAATAACAATTGTTATAAGAATTTTCATATAAGCTTTGTGTTCAAGGTGAAATTAAAAAAAAAATTTTGAATGGATTAAATTTTTCTTATTAATTAAAATTTAATTCAAATGTTACTAATACAAATTAACTTATTTACGAATTTATTTTATAAATGAATTAATAATAACCCCATATTAAAAATCTTAAGGGTTATCAAAATGTTAATGAAGTTAATATTGAATTAAATTACAATAAAATTTTTATAAAAGACTTTTAATGAGGGATCATTTATCCTCAAGGTTTATGCTAAGATCTCCTAACTGGCTCCTTATATCATCTGCAAGGTCCCATTGCTTCTTTTGACGTAGTTTTTCCCTTGTATCCTTCAGGATATCAATGAGACTATCTTGAACATCATTAGCACCTGTTTTTGTATTGGAGAAATTAAACCCAAGTAACTTTCCAAATTCAATTATTACATCTTTTATTCGTGTGACGGACTTTTTTGAGAGGGTTTTACTGTTTATTTCCCTGTTAACATTCCTTATAAATTCAAATAGAGTTGATAATGCCAGTGGTGTGTTGAAGTCGTTGTCCATTGCATCCAGAAATTCAGATTTGAATTCATCAAGTTTCTGAAGATTTTTTCCATCGGCACCATTTGTATCTGGAACTTCGTCTTCAACTTCATTTAAGGTTTCAAATACCTTGTAAATTCTCCCAAGTCCATTCTTTGACTGTTCCAGTATCTCTGCACTGAAGTCTATTGGACTGCGGTAGTGGGTTGACATGACAAAGAACCTGAAAACCTCGGGATCATATTGTTCAAGGAGTTCCTTGATAGTTATGAAGTTTCCAAGGGATTTGGACATTTTTTCGCCCTTAACATTCAGGAATCCTGTGTGCATCCAGTAGCGTACCATTGGCTTTTGGCCAGAGGCTGCTTCCATCTGGGCAATTTCTGCTTCATGATGGGGGAATATAAGGTCCAGACCCCCACCATGGATATCGTACTGGGGTCCGAAGTAGGTTTCTGTGATGGCAGTGTCTTCAATATGCCAGCCTGGCCTTCCACGGCCCCATGGTGAGTTCCAGCTTAACCCTTCTTTATCATCCCGTTTTTTCCAGAGTGCGAAGTCACCCGGGTTTCTTTTCTCGGTGTCGGGACCTATCCTGTGAACTGTTAGATCTTCCAGTTGGCGGTTTGAAAGTTTTCCAAAGTCTGGAAACATGGATTCATCGAAGTAAACACCTTTGTGGGTTTCATAGGCAAATCCCTTTTCAAGGAGGGTTTTTATTTGAGCTATGATTTCATGAATGTGTTCTGTTGCCCTGGCGTAGAGGTTGACGTTTTCCACTCCAAGGGTCTTCATATCTTCAAGATATTTCTCTTCAAACTCCCTTGCAAGTTCCAGTGGATCTGACCCAACTTCTTCTGCCCTTTTAAGAATTTTATCATCCACATCTGTGATGTTCTGCATGTAAAAAACACTGAAGCCCCTGTACTTCAGGTAGCGTGCAATCACATCGAAGGAGATATAGGTTCTTGCATGACCTATGTGTGAGTTATCATAAACAGTTGGCCCGCAGACAAATAGTTTTACCCTGTTTTCGTTTCGAGGTTCGAATATTTCCTTTTTACGAGTCATGGTGTTGTAGATCTTTATCATACGGCATTACCTGTCTATAATTTTTATAATAGTTTATAAGTTGATTTAATTTCATAATATATTTCTAAATTTTTATTTAAATTAATTTTATTCAAATTTTATATTAACCACATTCATCAAACTGGATTTCCATTAAATCCTTTTTTGATGTATCTGATTCAGTAATTCAATATACATAAAAAAACCATTAAAAGATTCAATATTAGGATTGAAATTAAATAAATTGAGGCCAAGATTGGGATTTGAACCCAAGTATCGTGGTCTGCAGCCACGCACCTAGCCGCTCGGTCATCTTGGCAGAAAAATCGCTGAAATTCAGCTCACACTACATAGGTTAACAATTGTTATATAAATAGTTTGTGTATGATGTGCAGACCTGCTGCACTCTTTGATAGTATCTAATCCATTTAAAATATATTTTTCGGTAATTTAACATTTGAAAATTATTCTGATTAACTAAAAAACGTCTAAAATTCTTTAAAAATTCCAGTTGATTTTATTTAGTTTACAGTACTCATCTCACAAGAATATTGTATCATAGTTTCAGGTTTTCGTTCATTTTATTTTCTCTTCAGTCAATTTTTTTACCTGCATCTGGACCCGGCTGAATTGAGTACACCTCTTCAACCTTCATGAGAATTGCAGCTTTTGGGCTGAGTTTTGTCATGGCGTTTTGGCCCCACTCAGTTACAGTTTCGAAGTATTTTCCATCTGTGAATATCTCAACACTGCCCTTAAACTGGTATGGACATTTTGTTGAGTCTTTTGTGACAATTGAAATTTTTGGGTTTCCTTCAAGGTTTTCACGGGTTTTTTTCATGTAGTTATCTGCTATGAGTATGGTGTTCTCATCCAATGGCCTTGCAAATCCTATTGGAACAACATTTGGTATTCCCTCTGTGTTTGCAGTTGCAACAAATACAAGATCCTTTTCTACAGCTTCCATCATTTCATTCGTCATTGACATTTAATCACCAAAAGTTATATAACAATTGTTAATTATATAAATATTGTGTTTAATTTAATTATTCCAGAATGTGAATCTCGGAATATTCATTGAAAAATAGGATTAAATGAATTTGCCTCAGAAAGAACCTGTTTTAACTTTCTAAGGAATTTTAGGGGAACCCTAGAACAAAAGTATAAATAGTAGAAAAATATAACAATTGTTATATTTCCCGTGGGAAGTTGATTTCATATACTAAGTCCAGAAACAAGCTTTTTATATTGAAGTTACACGCAAAAATCCTCAGAGGAATATGAAACCTTCCACAATCAAACATATAAAGTAAACATCCATTATAAACATTTTAAGGTTTTGTTGAATCATTATAAAACCCCATAATAAAATTTAAGGGATGATTGTGGGAAAATTGGAAAAATTAGAAATAAATAAAAAATTGTGAGACAAATGGTCAAAGTTAAAGATTTGTTTAGAAGGAATAAAGAAGAAAAGGAAAAAATAAATAATGAAGAATTATATGAAGGAGAGGATAGCGTGACAGAAGAAAAGAAGAGAGAATTTGGATTAAGTACAATAGGATTGCACGTAGGACAGGAAGAACCTGATCCAACAACAGGTTCCAGGGCTGTGCCCATTTACCAGACATCATCATACGTTTTTAAAGACACTGCTGAGGCAGCAAATCGTTTCGGACTTAAGGAGTTTGGAAACATATACACCAGGATCATGAACCCAACCAACGATGTCTTCGAGAAAAGGATAGCTGCTGTAGAGGGAGGCCACACAGCACTTTCAGTATCCTCAGGAATGAGTGCAATATTCCTTGCAACATTGAACGTGACGGAACTTGGAGACAACATAGTATCTGGTGATAACCTCTATGGAGGAACCTACGAGTTATTCAACTACACACTCCCACGTCTCGGACGTACAGTAAAATTTGTGGACTCAAGAAAACCTGAAGAATTCAAAAAAGCCATTGATGAAAAAACCAGAGCAATATATGTGGAATCCATTGGAAACCCTAAAATAGATGTTCCTGACTTTGAAAAACTGGCAGAAATTGCCCATGAAGCAGGAATACCATTAATAGTTGATAATACCTCTGCTGTAGGGCTTGCAAGACCTATAAAATACGGAGCAGATGTTGTGGTGCTTTCTGCAACCAAGTACGTTGGAGGACACGGAACATCCATTGGTGGAGTTATAGTGGATTCTGGTAACTTTGACTGGGGTAACGGTAAATTCCCACAGTTCACAGAACCAGATCCAAGTTACGCTGGCTTGAAATATTGGGAAACATTTGGAGACTTTCCTGAACTCGGCAACATTGCATTCACAATCAGAGCAAGGGTTTTACTCTTAAGGGATTTAGGACCAGCACTCAGCCCATTCCATGCATTCCTGTTCCTTCAGGGACTTGAAACCCTTGAGATAAGAATGGAAAAACACTCAAAAAATGCACTTGAAGTTGCAAACTACCTTAAAAACCATGAAAAAGTTGAATGGGTTTACTACCCCGGACTTGAAGATGACCCCAGCCATGAACTTGCAAACAAATACCTCAAAGGAGGCTACGGTGGACTGGTAAGTTTCGGTATCAAGGGAGGACTTGAAGCAGGCAAAAAATTCATAGAAAGCGTTGAACTCTTGTCTCACCTTGCAAACATCGGAGATTCCAAAAGCCTTGTTATACACCCAGCATCAACAACCCATCTGCAGCTCACCCCTGAAGAACAGGCAGCAACAGGAGTTACACCAGACCTCGTAAGGTTATCCATTGGAATAGAAGATATTGAGGACATCATAGCAGATATAGAACAGGCATTATCCAAAGTATGATCATATAAATAGATGGATATTGGATGCTTTGCTCTTCTAATCATTTACTCATAAAATTGGATATACAAGGAATAGGATGAATTCAGATAAAAAAAAGAGGGTTCCAATCTGAATCTGACTCAATCAACGTAACATGGAACCAAAATAACTTAAAGTGTATAAAATGCCCTTAAAACTAAAAAGATTTCTAAATGATGAATTCAGTTCTATATCCTTTGAGTGTAGACTGCTCTAAAAATTAAGATAATAAAAAGAATAGGAGATTTAAAATGAAAAGCGAATCAATCGGAGATGTTAAAACAGAAGAATACAGTTTATCCGATGATTTGATCCTTGAAAGTGGAGAAAAGCTTAAAACTCCCACCATTGCCTATGAAACCTACGGCAGGCTTAACAAAGAAAAAAGTAATGCAATCTTAATCTGCCATGCACTCACAGGAGATGCACATGTTGCAGGATGGCACGAAGAAGATAGTAAGCCAGGATGGTGGGATATAATAATAGGCCCAGGTAAGTGCCTTGACACCCAGAAGTACTTCATAATTTGCTCAAACGTCATAGGTGGCTGTAAAGGGTCAACAGGCCCTTCTTCAATAAATCCTGAAACTAAAAAACCGTATGGATTGGATTTTCCAATAATCACCCTGAAGGACATGATCAATGCCCAGAAAAAACTTGTGGATCACCTTGAAATTAAACAGCTATTTGCAGTTATAGGAGGTTCCATGGGAGGAATGCAGGTGCTTCAATGGTGCGTGTCCCATCCTGAGATGGTTAGATCTGCAATTCCCATTGCAACAACTGCTTATTCTTCTCCACAGCAGATAGCCTTTAATGAGGTTGGTAGAAGGGCCATAATATCAGATCCCAACTGGAACCATGGTAACTACTATGGAAAAAAACTTCCAGACGACGGCCTTGCCCTTGCAAGGATGATAGCCCATATAACTTACCTCAGTAATGAATCCATGTACCAGAAGTTTGGTAGAAGACTGCAGGACAAAGAAGAGTACAGCTTCGACTTTGAAACAGACTTCCAGGTTGAAAGCTACCTCCACCATCAAGGAAACTCCTTCACAAAACGATTCGATTCAAATTCCTATTTATACATCACCAAGGCAGTGGACTACTTCGATCTTTCAGGGGGAGGATCCCTTCAAGAGGCCTTTAAAGATGTGAAAGCCAAATTCATGGTCATATCCGTGGATTCAGATTGGCTCTACCCACCATCACAGTCAAAGGACATAGTAATGGCTTTAAGTGCAAATGATGTGGATGTGCAGTACTGTGAAATAAAATCAAGCTACGGACACGATGCATTTCTACTTGAAGCAGGACAGCTCAATTACCTCATTACAGGATTCCTCACAGACACAACAGTAGAAGACGTTATGACAAGTGAAGCTGCAGTTATAAGTGAAAAATCAAGTATAGTGGAAGCTGCAGAGATGATGCTCAAAGAAAAGGTAACACACCTACCTGTTATAGCCACAAATGGTCAGTTGAGAGGTATTGTAACAGCATGGGACATTTCCAGATCTGTGGCCTTAAAATATGATAAACTGGACGATATAATGGTTAAAGAAGTTGTTGTGGCAAGACCTGAAGACTCCATTGAAAATGCGGCCCGTAAAATGAAGGAATATAATATTTCATCCCTTCCAGTTGTGGATGACAACGAAATGGTTATAGGAATTGTGACAAGCGACCACATGAGCACTTTAATTGCCAAAGACTGATATCTACTAATAAAAAAAGTATTTTACTTAAAATAACATAATTAAGTTAGATTAATGTTAAATGCGTTCTAAAACTGAATTTATTTAAAAAAAATTATTAAAACATTTAATTTCACAGGAAAATTAATTCAAAATCATAAAAAATAAGAATACTAAGAGGTGGATTAAACATGATTTACATGGATCATTCAGCAACATCCCCAGTGGATCCAGAGGTTTTTGAGGCAATGAAACCCTACTTCCAGGAGGAATTTGGAAATGCCTCAACATTGTACAAACTTGGAAGAGACAGTAAAAGGGCAATGGAAGATGCAAGGGCACAGGTAGCATCAATAATTGGTGCAGAACCTAAAGATGTTATCTTCACAAGCGGTGGAACAGAATCTGATAACATTGCAATTAAGGGTACAGCTTACAAACTCAAAAACAAGGGTAAACACATAATCACTTCAAACATAGAACACCCAGCAGTGCATGAAACATGTAAATACCTTGAAAAGAAGGGATTTGAAGTTACATACATTCCTGTAGGTACAGATGGAATTGTAAAAGTTTCAGATGTTGAAACTGCAATCAGGGACGACACAATACTCATAACCATAATGCATGCAAACAACGAAATTGGAACAATACAGCCAATCGCTGAGATAGGAAAAATAGCCCATGAAAAGGGAATATTGTTCCACACAGATGCAGTTCAGTCCGTTGGAAAGATTCCAGTTGATGTGAATGATTTAAATGTTGACATGTTATCAATATCCTCCCACAAACTCTACGGACCCAAGGGTATTGGAGCCCTTTACATAAAAAAAGGTGTTCGCCTTGAACCTATAATTCACGGTGGAGGTCATGAAAGGGGATTAAGACCAGGTACAGAGAATGTTCCAGGAATCGTTGGCTTTGGAAAAGCCTGCCAGCTTTCAGAGGAAAATCTTGAGGAGGAATCTGCAAGACTCACAAGACTCCGTAACAAACTCGTGGATGCAGTTCTTAAAGAGAATGAAAAAGCCTACCTGAACGGTGACAGGGAAAAACGTCTACCTGGAAATGCAAACTTCCGTTTCACAGGTATAGAGGGAGAATCTTTGATACTTCACCTTGATTCCAAGGGAATTGCAGCATCAACAGGTTCAGCATGCTCATCAACCAAACTCGAGCCATCACAGGTTCTCATGGCAATAGGACTTGAAGAGGTGGAGGCCCATGGATCCCTGCGTATCAGTATGGGAAGGGAAAACACAGAAGAAGATGTTGAACATGCAATTGTGGCCATTAAAGAGGTTGTTAGTACTTTGAGGAATATGTCACCATTATGGTGTAGTAAGGAGGAATAATATGTACAGCGAAAAGGTTATGGACCATTTCCAGAATCCTAGAAATGTTGGGGAAATAGAGGATGCCGATGGTGTGGGAACCGAGGGAAACCCCACCTGCGGAGACCTTATGACCATATACATAAAGGTTGAAGATAATGTTATCACGGATGTGAAGTTCAAAACCTTCGGCTGCGGTGCTGCAATAGCCACAAGCAGTATGATAACAGAGATGGCAGTTGGAAAAACCATAGAAGAAGCCCTGAAGATAACACGTAACGATGTGGCTGAAGAACTTGAGGGACTGCCACCAGTTAAAATGCACTGCTCAAACCTGGCTGCAGATGCCCTTCGTGCTGCAATTGCAGACTACAAAATGAAACAGGCTGAGGAAGAACAGGCAGAAAGCTGAAATATTTCTTTTTATCTTCTTTTTTTATTTTTATCCAAAACCTTCTTTTTATTGTTAGTTTACCAAACCCTTGGTATCAAACGGTAGCGCGTTGTTTTAGTGTATCCCATATACCCTGGCAACTCTTTTTTTAATGTACGATCTTCTAATACAGTGCGAATCACTAACATAATGGTTATTACAGTGCTGGGCACAAGCCCCCACCACGAGCCCAAAATGAGCGGAGCTGCCAGCACAGAAACAATCCCAGCAGCATATCCCGGATGTCTCACAACCCTGTAGGGACCAGATTTGCAAACCTGCTGGTCTTCTTGAACCATAACCGTGCACTCGAAGTATGAATTAGCATACATTGCCCAGAAAGATATGTAAGAGGCAAATGTAACCATAAACAAACCTAAAACAGTTAACCACAAGGGCATTGTTGACCATCCGTAACGTACTGCATCAAATCCCGATATAATGAGTACCATAAAATACATGGGTATATAAGAAACAGCAAAAACTTTGTCAAATCGTTTGGCGCCTTTTTTAATAAGTTTGGCACGCTCATTGAGCAATTCCGGATTTATTCTCATTAAAAAAAGAGTATATACAATCTCATAACCTATCATAAACCCAAAATACATCCATCCATTGATCCAGTATATATCATTTGCTGAAATTAACAGCACAATAAAAGCCAGGATAACTGATAAAAAATTAACGACCACACCCCTTCCGCCGTCTCGATTTAATTTGGAAGTTTCACTGTTTTTAGTTGTTGATTCTGGCATAAATTCCTCCAAATAATGCATATAACTCCATTATATATTATTAATTTATTAATTATAGAAAATAAATTTATCCATCCAAATAATCATTGAAGTTTAAAAAAACAACCTATTGATTCACGCATAAATTCACCCACCTACTACAGGATTTATTTCTTTTTCATCTTCCTGGAAAATTGAATTTTAATCAGTTGGCTTTCGGCCTTTAAACGCCAAAATAAGACCCCACAATATTTCAACAAGATAAAACAAAAACGATTTAATCAATTAAATGAATTAAAACATAACTATATCTGTCAAAAAATTAATAATATTAATTAGAATACAAAGGAATTGCTGTAGAGTATTAAAAAAATAAGGAGCGAAAAAATGGTAGAAACTACACAAGCGACTGGTGGATCGATGGTGGGACTTGCTATTATTTTCTTAATTATTTTCCTATTATTCCCAGCTTTCGCAATTTGGCTACTTTGGATCGCATTGTTAGTCATGATAATTGGCGGAATTATTAGCATCTTGAGTTCATAATTCCAGTTATCGAAACTCGGATATATGAAACTCATAAATCTTTTTTTTTAACTCCATATCTGAAGATAATTATTGGTTTCTATGCTTAGATGTCCTGAAAATATTAAAAATTAGTAAATACACATTCAGGTTAGGAAAGTTGGAATAACTTACAGATTCCCTTTTTTTCATTTTCAATAGATGTAAACACTCCCCAAGAAAAGGTTTCTTTTTTTAAAATTTTAATCCATAAAAAAAAATAAATTAAAAGATCATCCAAATCTCTTCTTCAATGCCCTTATAACTGCCGCCATATCATCTTTACTCATGCATGCAACTGCATCATCCAGTTCATCCCATAACATTCCCTTGAAGTTTTCAACAAACTCCTTCACTTCACTTTCACTCATACAGGTTTCAGCCATACAATCACCATCCTTTTTATTATTTATGTTTTGGATGTGATTTATTAGTTTTTGTTGATTACCTCCAGGAACTAGAATCAATCATAAACCTTGAAATCTGTTAATATCTCTATTTTAAGATAATAATAAAACAGCTTGAACTCATCTTCACATGATGATAGTTAAAGCCCTGAACTCTGCAGGTGACACATTAAGATGGTTTAGAGACTCCATTTATGCCAGAAAGGTTTGGTTATGGAGATCTGAAGAAAAAGGAAGAAATTCTATTTTGTAAGTTTTCAATCATATCTGGATCTTTACAGACAAGGAATTGCAATTCTTAACATATCCATATATTTATTAAGGGGATCATCTAAAACTCTTGATCAGAACTTATTAAAAATCGAATAATTGGATGGGGCTGATCTCTATAAAATCAGTTGAAACCCATACAATAATAATATTAAAGGCAATGATTGGATAAAACCAAAAAATACAAAGAAAACACTATTAAAAAATTTATAACCATCACAACTGTTGTGAGCAATGAGCGATATGATTTTTTTCACATAACACTTCAGTTAGGACATGACTTTTACAGTGACACCTACCACAGACAAGAGATACCCAATTCTCATCCATTTTCCTCCTTACTATATGGATAGGGATGTGGTGAGTGAAACAGGTTCCTGGATATTATTCCAGGGACTTTCACATTCATTGTAGTGATCTGTTGTAACCTATTGCATATCTAAGCCAATTTCATAGAATAAAAGCAGAAATTAATTATAAACTGTTGATTTTAAAATAAGAAAAACTTGAATAAATTTTCTTTTTAACTTAAATTTAAAAATAAAAAAAAATATTTGTTGTTTCATCCCTTAATTGGAATGAAATCAACGTTTAACCTGGGAATCCAAAGAATTTACATGCAGCTTTGATCATTTTGAGCTCAACTGCTGCGTAACCTGCTGTTGTTCCAGAGTCCCTTTCAACTTCAAGGGTTATGGTGCTGATACCGTAGTTGTGTCCCTGGTTTCTGACCATTCCATTCTGGCCAGAACCGTACTCAACTTCACAGCCTGTTACACTCTTAACGTAGTTTGCCCATTTGCTCTCACCAGAATATGAGGATGCTGCTGTTGGTGTTGTGGCGTATATAACTCCCTTGGTGTAGGAAGTTAAACCTCCGCCGGAGTGAACATCGAGTATGTTGGTTATACCATGGTTTTTAGCGAATTGAACAACGTTCCATCCTGGAGTTCCCTGAACATTGGCAACCCTGTTTGGATCCACATATTTGTAGCCTGTCTTCTTCACGTATTTGTAGAGCCACTTGTAGGTCTTTTTGTAGTAGGTTTTTTTAACCCATTTGTAGTACTTCTTTCCATGGTACCTGTAAACCTTTTTGTACCACTTTGTGTAGGCCTTTTTGTACCACACCTTCTTGTATTTAACTTTTACAGTGTAGGTGTATTTCATTGGGCCGTAGTACCTTGAATTCAGTGAAGTATCCTTTGGAATTGCAAAGGGAACCACGTAAAGAGTTCCACTGAAGTTCGTGTTTTTGATGTACTCCAGGTACTTCATTGTGGCTATGTTGGCCTCTTCTTCATTTCCATGAATTCCAGCCCATATTAAAAGTTTATTACCACTACCATTTCCAAACTGAAGAACAGCTGAACCCTGTTTCTCTTTTTCAAGTATCTGGTTTGCAAGATCTGTTCTAGGAATGTTGGTTGTGGATGCAATTTCAGGGTTCTTGGTTACATCTGCACCAACATGGCTGTCTAATGTGGAGATGGTGTAGGGTGTTGCATTTGTGGTGTTGTTTGCAGCAAAACCTGCAGGCATCACAATCATCAACATCGCCAGTAAAGCAAGAAAACCAATTATTATGGACTTCCCCTTAATATCTAAAGTTATATCTCTATTTTTAATTCAATCATCCCCCGCCTCAAGAAAGATTTTAAAATATGTAATACGTATTCATGATTTGTTGGTAGTCATTAATAATGGTTTTCTTCTGGTGGTATAAAATAAAGTTGTTTAAGTTCTTATTAAGTAAAAAAAGTATATTCCTGACCTTTAAAGGTAAAAAAAGAGTTTAAAAGATAAAAATAGATTTATATTTTCCTGTAAACGTTGATTTCACCTTCTTTTTCATAGAATTCATTTAAACTTGGCACGATCCTCTTGAAGTGTTCTGATGCCATATGATCCCCAAGTGAATCCATGTCTTCCCATTCTTCAATTATAGTAACTACCCTTGAATCGTTCACATCTTGATAGAGTCCGTAACTGATGCATCCATCCTCTTTCAGGCTTGCTTCAACGAGTTCAGCTGCATTTTCTAAAAAATCGTTGATTCTAGATTCTTCTATGAAATGTTTGGCAACAACTTTGATCATGATTTTCCTCCATTGAACCCTATTGATTTGAATTTTAATATTTCTTTTGGTAAAATAAATTCATAGCACATGGCCTTTACTCTTAGAACTAGTTGTTTCAATCCTTGTTTTAGTGGAATCACTTCTGCAACGAGTTAAGCTCTTCCTAATGACCTACCTCACATCCCTGAAGCTCCTCCTCTCCCTGTAACCGGACATACCCGGTTTTTTCTCATTTTTGTTGAAGAAAGCTGCATGTAAAACCCTGTCTTCATGGATTAGGGCAGATCCCAGAGTTCCTGGACTTTCAAAGCGGTGATCGTAGCCGTAACCAACTGATTTATGTGTTTCCTCCAGGGATGACTTCAGATCCTCCAGAAAGTTGTCAACAGCTTCAGAAATATTTTCTTCACTGTTATCTTCTTCATCTAGAAGGGCTTCAATGGCGTAGCTTTTCACAAGCTTCTCATGTAGGAGTTTGTAGGCTGCAGATGAGGACACCCTATCCATACCTGCAACTTCTCCCTTTATGAGAACCATAACTCCTTTCTGATCATCCATGAGTGGGAACGCTTCCATGTACTCTTCCATATCTTTCTCCCTTGAGCTGTAAACATCCCTCATTGCACCTGTTTCTGACATCACCATTGCTTCATGGGAGAGTTCACTGATCTCATCCCAGACCTCCATCTGGTTGGAACGGTAACCCTCGTGGTTTCTGAGGGACTGGCACACTGATGCATTTTTGCTGCGGCGAACACGGTTTGCTGCCACGTGTCCAGAATCAGCAAAACGATCCGAGGTGTAACTCCATCTTCCATGTTCTGTGCAGCTTACAGGGATTACAGTCTCAGAACCCTCCTTAAGGAGTATGGTGGTGTTCAGGACCCTGTTCTGCTTTGCACCAACCAGTTCCTCACCATCAAGGAGCAGGACAGGGACATCACCCAAGTTATGAACCTTTAACTCAGGAACTGCACCATGTTCATCTAATTCTGTTATAACAATTGATTCTAAGTCCAAAGCTTCTTTCAAGGTAATGTAACCTGAATCTTCTGTACCATCGAAGAGTGGGATCACGGACATTCCACCGTGCACCTGTGTTTCCCCAAGATCCATACCATCTATATACTCAACCATTATAGCGTTCACATTATCACCTCTAATCTATATTGTATATTAGTCATTAATAAATGTATTTATGTCCAATAAATATTAGAATTTATAATGGTTGGTATAGAATAAATAGAAGTTAAAGGAAGTTTAGTGAAAAATTTCTAGGGAGTAATGAGATGTTTTAATGGTAAAAAAGCTGTTGAATAAATTCTCAAATCATATAAAAGAAATATTCCTAAAAAAATAAAGATTAAGTTGTTTAAAAAAAGTTTAAGGTATAAAAAAAGAGTTTAAGGAAAGATATGTCTTTCCCGTACTTTTTACTCAATTAAGACGTGAGTATTTGAATAAATCCCTTGGCGTTTACGTTGACAATTAGAATGCCCTTTGTCTGTGTATTGTCGAAGGTAAAGGTCTGTGATACTGGATTGGTTTCATTGGCTAAATTAATGGTTTTCTCTTCAACAACGCTTTTGTTGTAAGTTGCCACAATGTTAGTGTTGTTCCCAGTTAGGGTAACAGTCACTGGAACCGTGTTTAAGAGGTATATGTTCACGTACGAGGTATTCAAATTAGAATTGAGTCTGGTCAAGTTTTCGCACTGAACCTTAACCGTGCTTGTTCCATTGGGCACTGTAATGTTCTGTGCACCTACATAATTTGGAGATTGGCCCGATGATAAGTTGTATTGATACAATACCTTTTCATTGCTTGTGCAACCCGATGCAAAAACAACAACCATCAGTATAGCTACTGCTCCTATAACTGTTATTCCAGCTTTCAAAGAATCCCTCCTTTTATTATTACTTATAATCTATAAAATAATTGATAAATATTTTTTCATAAAATTTTATTAAAAAATTATAAAATAAGACTGAAAATAACTTTTTTTTACTTAAAAAACTTTCTATTTACGCTTCAAAATAAATATATTTCCTATTGTATGACATAAAAAGAGTTAGGGATTAAACTGTATGGAGGTGAAACAATGGAACCTGCAAAAATGAGCGGTAGCGCAATGCTAATACTAGGTATCATTATTGCAATCGTCATCTGGTTAATTCCAGCCTTTATATACATCTATGCCTGGTTAGCAGCAATATTCCTTATCATTGGTGGCCTTGTTACCATGCTGTCAGGAGGCTAAGATAATTAGCTAACCTTGAAAACTCAAAGATCTTTTTTATTTTTTAGACATTTTTAAGTAAATAATCAGAATTAGATAATTCAAAAAAAATGGAAAATAATTTAAAAAAAGTAGGTTTTAAAATTCTTAATCTTCAAGACCCTCTCTAACCTCATTGAGGAATTTTGTCTGGCCAACACGTTTCATGGTTGCAGCCAATCTTTCCCGTTGTGGTTTATCTGCGTACCTACTGTAAACCCTGAGTACACTGTCTATGTAGGCTGTTATTTCATCAACCGTTTGTACCTTGGTGCTCACACCTTCAACAAGCTCCCTACCAGCTTTACCTCCAATGTATAGCATGAATCCTTCTTCTTTAACTTCCCTTGCACTGTGTGGACAGGCCTTCATGCACTTTCCGCAGCCAACACAGATGTCGTAGTTGGTGTAGGAGGTTTCTCCCCGGATGTTTATGGCCTCAACCTTACAGACCTCTGAACATCTACCACAGCCGTTACAGTTGTCTTCATTGGTTTTTGGGAACTCTATACCTGCAACACCCGCATCGTGTATCTGGGGCCTCATACATTTATTGGGACAGCCACTGACTGCAATTTTGAATTTGTAGGGTGTTGGTCTTTCCTTGAATCTGTCTTCAATGATACTGCATATCTCCGTTGTGTCTATGAGGCCACTGCCGCAGTTCTCCTTACCTGGGCATGCAAGTGTTGCCCTGACAAGGGGGCCCTCTGAACCTGTTACAAGGCCCATGGAGTTGAGTCTTTCTACAACTTCCTCAACATCGAAGCCACTGATTCCGTGAAGTTCGTAGGCACCCCTGTTTGTGAGCTTGATCCTTGCATTGTACTTATCTGCAACATCAAGAACCTCTTTTATTTCATATACATCGTACCATCCTGCTGGTTTTGCCCTTATCCTTATGAAGTATGTGCCATCAGCCCTCTTTGAAACACCTGCATAGTCTGAAGTCCAGTAAAAGGATATGTACTCATCATTTTCCTTTCTCCTTTGAAGTTCCCTCTGGAACCTTTTAAGCTTGAATCCCCTGAGTTTTTCCACCTCATCTGTGTTAACACCTTCTTCAAGTTCCATGGCTTCCTTGATCTCTTCACCCTTATCTGTTCTTATGACAATGGTTGAGTAGCCCTTTGGACTTCCAACGGATCCAATTGAAACATCTGCAAGTTCTGCATCGAAGTCCCTGCACATTTTACATCCGGTACAGAGTTCTATCTTCTTAAGATCGATCTTTTTCTCTTCCCCATCCACGTGTACAAGGAGTTTTCCCTTTTTAACGTTGAACTTTTCAACATCTTCCATTTTTATATTGTTCTGCCTCAGGATCTTCTTCATGTTTCCGTAGTCGAATTTTTCTGTGCAGAAGAGGCCTATGAGGTATTCAATTTTTGGTAGTTTCACGGGTTTGCCTGTTCTTCCAAGTTCCTCCTCGTGCTTTGCAAGGTATGGGAAGTACTGGAGTTTACGAAGGCCGTTTATCTGGCAGGGCAGTGCAACTATTGCAACCCTCTCAATTCCCATGTTACCAGCAGTTTTCAGGGCTTCAAGGGTTGATATGGTGTACTTGGACTTGGATGTTTGAGCCAGGTCATCTGCACTCTGAACTATGAGTGAAACTGGTTTCCAGTACTCATCACCAACAACTATGGCCCCATCTATTTTATCATTCTCAAGGAGGTGTCTCAGGAAGGTTGTGACAGCTCCACCGTCCTGTCCACTGGAGGATCCCCTTCCATAGTACATCTCCTCCCTGAAGTTCTCCCTTATCTTTATCTGGTACTTTCCAGATGAAACCCTTGGACAGACCTCGAAGCACATTCCATGACCGTTTCTAAGGCATTCTTCAGTTAGTTCAGGTTTACCGTCAAAGGACAGGATGTTGTTGGGACATATCACTGCACAGGTACCGCATTTGGCGCACATGTCGCTTCCAACTATTTCATCGAGTTTCCAGATGTTTTCTAGCTTCGGGTACATTTTTGCAAGTTTTTCTGGAGTTCCCATCCTTGAGATGGCCTCTAAGATTACGTTATCATCAACTTCAACGTTTCTTTCATGGGCAATGGCATCTGCACTGTCCAGGATGTGAGTTTTGAGTTCTCGAGCAACTTCCTTTTGCTGATCTGGACCCATGCCCTTTGTTACTTCCTTTATATAATTGTCTATGTGCATCTTTCAGTCACCTTCTCCATTGTTCAGGTTGGTTTCAAATTCTTCAACAGATTGATTGATTGATTTAAAAAATTCCAGCCAGTTCTCCCTGACATCTCTCCCGTAGTCTGTTACCACGTAGTATTTTCTGGGTCTTGAATCTCCAGTGTCCCATCGGCTCGAGAGGAGTTCGTCCTTTTCAAGACGTCTGAGAAGGGGATATAAAGTTCCTTCTTCCACTTTGAGCCCAGAATTTTTAAGGCCCTTTGTGATTTCATAACCGTAATGCTCCTCTTCAAGTAAACACATCACTGCTACCTGTATGGCTCCCCTCCTCATTTCCTTCTCGAATCTTTCAAAGATATTGCTCATTTTCACTATCCCCCACATACCATGTGGTACAATGACTTATGTTACACACATTACTGTGTGGAACACAGTATATAAGTTTTTGTTGCGCAATGAAAAATGTATTAAAAAATACTGAAATTTATGCAATATAATGGTTTTTTGGATCTTGCCGAAGCCCATAAATGACCCCTGTCAGTGGGGGAGGTGGTGATATTGACGTTTAATACTACGTGATCATGAATTAGAAGAAATAGCATTGTTAAAAGTAGTGCCTCTCTTGCCTCATCCGATTCCAAAAGAGGGAAATCCTCGAACCCCACTAACATGATAATTATAACAATAAATATATCAACGAATGGCATTATGAAATCTTTAGATTGTAGTAAAGGAATGAATGGGGTGGAAACAGTTATTGTGAGATATAACATTTTGAAATAAAAGATTAACTTTTTATATTATCTTTTATCAATCTAATTTTAATTAAAATTCGTGAATTAATTTTTTGGAGTAGTTTAAATGAAATTTAACCTTAAACATAAAATCTTTGGATTTTCAGTCTTTTTGGCAATCATTTTATTCTTCATTCTTTCTGCGTCCGTTAATAAAGTTCTAGAGTTATTTTTGTTCATAATTTTAGTAATGGTCATATCAATTTTATTCCAAATTTTCAATTACAGTCTAAAGGTTTATTTAAGTACTGTAATCATAGTTTTAACGGGTTTATCTGTTCTAATTTTTATACTAAATCAAGCATATAGTTTGGTTAATATAGGAACGTATATATTCCCTATATTGGGGGCTTTAGTATGTGCTATAGAGTTTATTCCAATTTTCAAAAAGAAAGCACTTTTCATGGAATCTGTTTCACTTGTTGAAATGAATAAATTCCTAGAATCTATTGCTATTTCAGATAAAATACTGGAATCTTATCCAGAATATTTCAATACTATTTATTTTAAAGCATGTACGTTGAACATCTTAAGGAAGCACCAGGAACAACTGGAATTAGTGGACGAGCTCTTGAAAATGAAGTTGAATAAAAAACAGAAAATGTTTGTTTTAAATTTAAAGGTTTGTGCTCTTTCAAATCTTGGAAGGTATGATGATGCAGAAGATATTGTTGATGAAATTCTTGAAGAAGATCCAGATAATTCAGTTACACTTTACTATGAAGCAGAAATACTTTCAAGAATAGGTTATAAACAGGAATCAATGGATTATTATGTGGATTCATTAGAATCAATCAATAATGAACTATTAAAACATCAAAAATCATTAATTAAGAAAATGAGTGTTTCTAATGATAATCGAAATAGAATGTTATTGGAACTTTGGACTTTGGAAGGATGTATTCAAATTAAGTTACACCAGTACCCTGAAGCATTAGACTCTTTCAGTGAAGCATTAAAATTAAACCCAAATAAGTCTATGGTGTGGAGTAATAAGGGCTATGCCCTTGCAAAGTTAGGGCAGTATGATGAAGCCTTAAACTGTATTGACAGATCTCTGGACTTGTATCCAGAGAATGATTTTGCATTAAATAGTAAAGGTTATATCCTTGCAGAATCTGGAAAACCAGAAGAATCATTGCAATACTACCAAAAAGCAATAGAAATAGCTCCTCTTGATGAAGAAAGATATTATAATAAGGGGAAAGCTTATCAGAAACTCCAACAATACACAGAAGCTTTAAAATGTTACAACAAAGTCCTTGAATTAAATCCTAATTGTGAATATGCAAAAAAAGCCAGAGATGAAGTTCTAAAGGTGATGGAAAACTAGTTTTTTCCATTAAAACTCTTCAAATCATCTTAAAATAATATCTACATATATATTATCTTCCAAACAAAAAAAAGAATCCATGACCACTTTTTTATAAAAACATTACCAAAATAATTAATCTAAATTCATCAATTTTAGAGACAAGATTTGAAAGTCCTTGACCATCTTCAAAAAAACTTCATAAACCACATATCCAAAAAAACAAGTTTCTCCTTCTTTTCCCATAACTTAAAAATCAGCGTTTTTGTCCTATAATAAACAAACACCCCCAACAAATGGGCCACCCATGCGGGAGCCGTGTGGAAACACATATCATTCAGCCCTTCGTTTCTTTCAAGTCCAGGCTCCGCAATTTAATCCCCCACGGGTAGGTCCAGATTATGCTCTACTATCTTGGATAAGCCCGCAGTCTGTCACCCTGCACCCGGCCCAAGCTCCAGTTTCTCCAAAGGTTGCGGTTCCAGGTAATCACTAAAAAACTGAACCCCTCTCTTTTGAAAACTCAAAAACTGGCCTCAGCTTTATATGAAAACATGCCATGCCCCATTGTTCAAGCTGAAATATTTAAAAATAACGGTTGAAAGTCCATAAATTTCAAATTCATTGTCCCTCTGATAGCAAACTTATTTTAATATCAATATTTATAATTGTTCTATGGTTTTATTTGGTTAAGATGTGATTTTTTATGTTTTTTAGGAAGAAGAAGAGATTAAAAACTTTACCCAATGATCAAAGGGATTCTTTACTAAATAATGGTCTTGAACTTTTAAAGCAGCGTAGGTTTGAAGATGCAGAGGATTGTCTCGATGAAATCTTGAAATTGGATCCTACTGACTATGAAGCATGGTATCTGAAGGGTGTTGTTTTAATGATTAGGAATAACTTTGAGGACGGACTTAAATGCTTGGATCACTCTTTAAATATAAATTCTAAGAACGCAGATGCATGGCAACGCAAAGGAGAAATCTTCTGGAGATCTGGTCAGTACAATGAATCCTTAGAAAGTTGTGAAGAAGCATTAAAATTAGATTTAAAAAATTACAAAGCACTTTTTAATAAAGGCCGTAGCTTAATGGGCCTTAAAAAGTATGATGAAGCCTTGGAGTTCTATAGTAAGACCCTTGAACTTAAACCCGAATATTCTGAAGCATGGCTTTACAAAGGTTTGGCTTTGAATCTGCTTGAAAAAAACCCTGAATCACTTAAATGTCTGGAAAAGGCTTTAACTTTAAATCCCAAAAACGCTGAAATATGGCATGCCAAAGCTTTAACATTTGAAAAACTTGGAAAAACAGAAGAAGCTTTAAACTGTTACAAAAAAGCACTTCAAATCAATCCCAATTTACAAATCTCCAAACAAAAAATTAAAAACATCCAATCAAAAACATGAAAAAAAGGAAAATGTTCAATTTTCAAGTTAAAACAGAAATCTTCACTGGCTGCCTTAAATATTAAAAATAAATCGGGCCGAAGGCCCATAAATGCCCCTCGCAGTGGGAATGGGAGGCGGAGGGGAAGGGTTGGGTTATATCATTTAAGCTGGAAAACCTCTCATCACCATCGTCATCTGCGTATTCATCTCCATCTTAAACAAAACTCAAATTCAACCTAAACCTGCACTTGAGCTGCTCCCCTGCCTCAAACTCAAGCTGAAACTCAACCTGCAACTTAAACTAATCTTAAACCTAATCTCAAACCAATCCCCAACTGAAACTTAAACTCCAACCCAAGCGTAAACTGAATCTCCCGTGCTCCAGTTTCAAAACCGTCCAGCCCTGAGGCGGGCTTGCCCCGTCTATAATACAATTTATGGCATGAAAACCCTGTGTCAGTGTATACAACTTCGTTAAACTGCCGAGTATGGCGAAATTTCCCACCTCCAGCCCCCGTAAATCATAGAAACCGCAAGAATTGAATTTTCATCTCCCACATCCCGCTGCCCCCGCCCTAGCGGCCCCAGCAACCCATGGTGCTGGAACCCTTGAAAATTCGATTCATTGCCCCTATGATTTGAATCCCCTGAGCGTGATACCCTAATTTTGTTATACGACAGTTTAACGACGTTGTTATACGCTCCGCAAGATGATAAATAAATAAAAAAAAATAAGTCTTTATCATCTTGCGAATATCCATGGTTCAATCTGAAATGGTAAAAATCGGGATGAAGGTTCAAAAATGCCCCTCAAGGTGGGAATTACATAGTATAATAAATGTTATTACACTTGAAATTGTTGACTGCAAACAATATTGTAAAAGTAAAAATGTGGGGGGTGAAGGGCAGTGCAGCTTATGGGGTAAAGATTTGGGGCTCAATACACAAATAAGAATAATAGGGTGCTGCACTGCCTCCAATTCAAAAAGTGTTTCACAATTATTAATATCTATTTTATTATCCCATGAAAATGTTATGTTTAAAAGATTTAATCCATTAAACTTTTGTTCTTAATTTTATCAAGAAAAATAACGTTTTTACAGTAATTATTTAATTAAGGTTACCTTTTTTACTAAAGAAAAGTTTCAAACAAGGGATTTAGATCATTTATAACATAATTTAAGGTAATATTGCTAACATTTTAATTTTTAGTTAGTCTCGTGGCAACTTGACTAATTTTACCACAAGTTTATATATTTTAGAGAGGATTCAAAGGTTGAGCTTTAATCCTAAGGTATGGATATGATTTGTTCTTCGGATATTTGAATTAATTATATATAAAAGTATTACATAATTTTTATTATGGATGATATTAACCAAGAGATGTTTAGAATATTGAGAATTACAGTTATTTTCTATGGATCTATTCTTTTATTAATTTGGATTTACTCTCAAATCACTAATTCGTGGGGGAATCTTTGGTTAAAAAATTTAATGATTCTATTAATAATTCTATTAATTTTTTCAGCATCCATTAAATATATTCTTGAAAATAAAACAATAATAAGAACATTTAGTAGTACAAAGAAATATTTAGAAAATCACCCAAGTTTATTAAAGATTTTCCAGACAGTTGTTGCGTATTTTAAAATTAAAAAGGGATTCAGAAAATATTATTTAATAATCATCTTCTTATATCTAATAATACTGATTATATGGATTATAATAAACCATTATGTCCAATGAAATGTTATAGTGGAAAGAAAACAGGACATAAAATAGTCAATTCTTTTTATATTTCGTTTGACCTGATATTACATATAAAAATTTAAAAAATTCTATTTCTTCCATGTTTATAGGATGTAATAAAGAAAATATAAAAAAAATTGAATTATGTCAAAAATGAATATCCTCTTAATTTAATATTATTCCCACTTTTTATTAAATAAATACCATCTGCACGATTAAGAATATGTCCAGCCCTCCACTTGCAACTGTCCAGCTCCAATTTAACACTGCCGAGCCTGCACTCTGCAATGATTATTGGACGAATTACAGGTCCTGCGGTGCACCCTGCGGGGGGTTCAGCTTCCGGTCTTTACCGAGTCAGGCCGAATTGAGCAATTCTTTGCTACCCCAGGGGGATCGGATCATCCTTCAAATACACTTTAAACAAGTTTAAAATAGTCTTTAGATGGGTGAATTTGGGGTCTGTCACGTGCACCTGCTGGTTATCCTTATTAAATTATGAAAATAGTAATTCATCGTTTTTATTGTAAAGTTCAAAATTCGATTTATCATCTCTTCACGATTCAATTATATTTGATCCTTAAAAAAAGAATAAAAAAGGGGTAAATTGGTGTTTATTTTTTCCTTGGTGCCAGTGTTCCTCCAAGTACAGCTAGAATTGCAAGTACTAATCCTGCTACAGGCATACCCGTGGTTTGCATTGGTACTGTTTTGGTTGTAGATGCAGCGTTCACTGTGCTACTATTAGAGTTGTTCTCTGCTTTTACACTAATACTGAAAGGCATTAATGGATCTGTATTCCCATTGAATGTCTCTGAGGTTATCGTTGGTGTTATAGTGTAGCTTCCAGTTCCCAATGCCCTAACTGTGAGGTACAAATAGGGATCTCCTACTTCTACATTGGTTAAGGTCCATGTTACTGTCCGGTTGGTTGGGTTGTAGGTAACTGTTCCGTTGTCAACAGTTGCATTTACAAATTCCAAACCAGCTGGTATCTGGAATGATACTGTAACATTGGTTGCATTGTCGGGTCCGCTGTTACTGAGTTTGTAGGTTAATATGAATGTTTCCCCAGTAGTTGGGTTCTTTTTGGATGTTGTAGTGTTCAGGTACAGGTAAGAAGATGGCTGCAACGTTAACAAAGTACTATTTGTAGAAGCCAAGTAGTTGTTGCTTCCAGAATAGTCTGCAACGACACTGTAGTTACCAGCAGTCCATGTAGTTGGTATTGCCCATGTTATTGAGGCTGTGCCATTAGAAACAGCCACAGTGCCATTATTGGTGTTGTTCACCCTGAATGTTACCTGTCCATCAGTTACTGGGTTTCCATTAGAATCCACCAGATTAGCTGTGAAAGTCACATTCTGACCAGCATAACCACTAACACCTCCCACAACAATAGTTGTAGGGTTTGGAGTTACAGTTAAGTTCGTACCATTGGAAGAAGCCAAATAATTACCACTACCAGAATAGTCTGCAACAATAAGGTACTCACCAACACCAAAACTGGTTGGTATTGTCCAATTAAGGGCAGCTATGCCATTATTCACAGGGACTGGGTTTAATATGATGCTGCCTGTGTTACCTGCCACAGTGAACCTAACAGTTCCTTCGTTTACAGGATTACCATAGCAATCCACATTAGCTGTTAAAGTCACATTCTGACCTGCATAACCAGTAACACCACCCACAGTAGTAACGGTAGGTCCTTGGTTTACTGTTAACCTTCTTGAAACAGTTTGATCATCATTAGTTGCATAGAGATAATCAGTTCCTGACTGGTTTGCAGTGAACAGTGATGTTGCAATACCATTAACCGTTGTAGCAGTTATAGGATTGAAATTTCCCAGGGTACTGCTGTAGGTTATAAGTGTTCCGTCTGGTATGTGGCCTGTACTAGGATCGAAGGAAGTAACTGTAGTACCATTGTCACGGTTGTTGAAGCTAACTGTGACTAAAATAGTCTGAGTATTGTTGATAGTGGGTGGTATGGCATTCATTGTCATGTAAAGCCATGTTGAAGTATCTATTGTTCCACTGACTTTTGCTATGAGGTCTGTCCATACAGGATTATTAGAACCCCACCAATTATCAGTAGCATTCAGATAACCCTGATTGTAAATAACATTACCCATTGAGGCTGTGTTTCCAATTAAACTACAATAATGGATCTCAATATGACTTGATGGGTCCGTAACGATAGCCCCTCCCCAGTTGTCTGCGTGGTTACCTATGAAAGTACTGCTAGTCACATTCAAAGTACCAGCATCGCCTATAACCCCACCGTTTGTTGTTGCCGTGTTATTTATGAAAGTAGAGTTTTCTACTGTGCAAACACCAAAGTTAAGGATGGTACAACTCCAACCTGCAATGTTATCTCTGAAATTAGAGTTAACAACCTTCAGAACACCACTCTGGTCATTATAAATACCTGCACAAGCAGGATAAGTGTTAGAATTAGTGTTGGCTGTGAAACTACATCCATTTAAGGTCAGATTACCCGAGTTGGAAATAGCACTACCCCAACTATTTTTAGTGGCATTGACTATTGTCAGGTTCTGGATTGTGACGTTTATTCCACTTGGGATGTTGAATATCCAGTTTGTGCCTGTTCCGTTGATTATGGTTCCTGTTTGGCTTTGACCAGTAATGTTCATACTTTTACTGATGGTAATGTTTGTGTTGCCGGTTCCGTTGTAAACACCATTTGCAATGTATACGGTTCCATTTTCATCTACACTACTTATTCCTTGGTATATTGTTTGATAAGGACTGTCACTTGTTCCACTGTTGGCATCGTTACCTCCTGTTGCGTTAACATAAACAGTTGGAGTTGCACTGACACTGGATACTGAAATCAAAATAGCAAAAATGGTGAGTAAAAGGAACATAACTCGTGCTTTAGGTTTTGTTTGTTTTTTCAGTTTTTCACCTCCTTCATGCTCGTTCCGGGTATGAAATTATAATAATTCATATCCATATCCAAATAATACATTCACAATAAATAAAACTTCTGATTTAATCCTCAAAACACGGATAATCAAAGCGAATAAAAACAATTCACAAAAATTATCAACCCCATAAAAGATAATACTCCCAAATTAAACAGTTACACAACATAGTAACTGAAATATGAAAACAAAAATCATACACTGCCCTCTAAATTGGTAAATGAATACAAAAAATATCCAACAAACACGAAAACTGTTCAACCACCAGAAAAATTAGTATTCACAAAAAACACATTATAAAAAAAAGAATTCCAGGTCCTGTGGTACACCCTGAGGGGGGGTTCAGCTCCAGATCTTTACCGAGTCAACCGATTGACCAAATCTTTCTACCCCGAGGGGATCAGGTTGCCCTTCCAAATACAGGTTAAACGAGTTAAAAATAGTCTTTAAAGGAGGCATTCAGGGTCTGTCACGTGCACCTGATGGTTATCCTTATCCAATTATGGAAGTGGTAATTCAACTTTCAATTTAGAATTTAAAACTAGATTTATCATCTCTTTGCGTACACGATTTAATTTATCTTGATCGTTAAAAAAAAAGAATGAAAAAGGTTTAAATGGGTTTATTTCTTCCTTGGAACTAGTATTCCTCCGAGTACAGCTAGAATAGCCAGTACTAGCCCTGCTATCGGCATTCCTGTGGTTTGCATTGTTACGGTTTTTGTTGTTGATGCAGCGTTCACTGTGTTGCCGTTAGAGTTGTTCTGTGCTTGTACGTTGATGCTGAATGGTATTAATGGGTCATTGTTCTGGTTAAATGTCTCTGAGGTTATCATTGGTGTAATTGTGTAGCTTCCAGTTCCCAATGCCCTAACTGTGAGGTACAGGTAGGGATCTCCTACTTCTACATTGGTCAAGTTCCAGGTTACTGTCCTGTTTGCGGGGTTGTAGGTAACTGTTCCATTGTCTACAGTTGCATTTACAAATTCCAAACCAGATGGTATCTGGAAAGACACTGTAACATTGGTTGCATTATCAGGACCCTTGTTACCGAGTTTGTAGGTTACTAAGAATGTTTCACCGGTTTTTGGGTTTTTGTTGTCGGTTGTAGTGTTCAGGTACAGGTATGATGCTGGATTTACTGCTAAATATTTTGTAACTGTTTGGTTGTCAATTGTTGTGTTAATACTTGCTGTACCAGCACGATTTGCTGTGAACAATGCGTTAGCTTGACTGTTAATTAATGTGGTTGTTGTCGGGTTGAGATTTCCATTGGTTGCTGTGAAAGTTACTGGAGTTCCATCTGGTACGTGACCATTAACTGGATCATGGTACTTTCCAGTGTTGTCATGCAATAAATCAACAGTAACAATCGAATTACCACCATTCAAGATACTGGTAGGATTTACTGTGGCATTCAAAACCAACCAGGAGGTTACATTAACAATACCACCAGTACCGTTAGACACATGAACTGATGGATCAAGGTTTGAACCCCACCAGTTAAGCGTAGCATCCACCACACCCAGTACACTGTAAATCTGACTGGTATTTGGACTATTTCCAACAATCCTGTTGAAATGAACAACAACTATAGAAGTACCACCATAATTCCAAATAGCACCACCATTCATTAATGCGGTGTTGTTTGTGAGTACACTGTTAGTCACAGTTAAGTTCCCCACGTTGTAGATAGCACCACCAAATCCTATAACTGTGTTGTTGATAAGCATACTGTTACCCATAGTTAAAGTTCCCAAGTTGTAGATAGCACCACCAAAATTGGTTGCATTGTTACCTGTGAATGTACTGCTGGTCAAATTTAAGATTCCTGTGTTGTAGATAGCACCACCATAACCATAGGATACTTCAGATAATTCAGTACTGTAGGATATTGCATAAACTGTGTTGTTGGTAAATGTGCTGCTAACTACAGTTAAACTTCCACTATTGGAAATGGCACCACCATAACCACAGGCTCCACCCTCACCGGCATAGGATGTTGCATAAGCAGTGTTATTGATGAATGCGCTGTTAGTTACAGTTAAAATTCCATCAACATCATTGCAGATGGCACCACCATAACCATTAACTCCCAAATCCTCAGACCCCATGGCATAAGATATTGGAGAGGCCGTGTTACCTGTGAAAGTACAAACACTCACATTTAGAGTTCCATCATTGAAAATGGCACCACCATATCCATAAACTGTGTTGTTGGTAAGCGTACTGTTACCCACAGTTAAGCTTCCACCATTGTAGATAGCACCACCACTGTTTAATGCAGTGTTTTTAGTGAATGTGCAGTCAGAAATGGATAATACTTCTCTGTTGTAGATAGCACCACCATCATTTGCAGTGTTACTACTGAGTGTACTGTTACCCACAGTTAAATTTCCCACATTGAAGATGACACCACCACTATATTTTGCGATGTTACCCTCGAGTGTACTGTTAACTACAGTTAAAGTTAAGCTTCCACCATTGTAGATAACACCACCATAACTTGCTCTGTTGTTTCTGAGCGTACTGTTAGTCACAGTTAAATTTCCCACATTGAAGATGACACCACCATAACTTGCTCTGTTATTGTTCAGCGTACTATTCACTACAGTTAAAGTTCCCCAATTGTAGATAACACCACCATAACTTGCTGTGTTGTTTGTGAGCGTACTGTTAGTCACAGTTAAATTTCCCACGTTGTAGAGGACACCACCAACTCCTGCTGTGTTGTTTGTGAATGTACTGTCACTAACAGACGAAGTTCCATAATAATTGTAGAGGACACCACCATCGGTTGCTGTGTTGTTTGCGAGTGTACTGTTACTAACAGACGAAGTTCCATAATAATTGTAGAGGACACCACCACCAAGTCCTGCTTTGTTGTTTGCGAGTGTACTGTTAACTACAGTTAAAGTTCCCACATTGTTATTGTAGATGGCACCACCGTTCATTGTTGCTGTGTTGTTTGTGAGCGTACTGTTAACTACAGTTAAAGTTCCACTATTACAAATAGCACCACCAAGTCCTGCTTTGTTGTTTGTGAGCGTACTGTTAACTACAGTTAAAGTTTCCCAATTGTAGATAGCACCACCATCGGTTGCTGTGTTGTTTGTGAGTGTACTGTTAGTTACAGTTAAAGTTCCCCAATTGTAGATAGCACCACCATAACTTGCTGTGTTGTTTGTGAGTGTTAGGTTGACTATGTTGAGTGTTATTCCGTTTGCAATGCTGAATATTGGGATTCCGCTTTGTTGTCCGTTTATTATGGTGTTGTCCTGGTTTTCACCTGTGATTGTCATGTTCTGGTTGATGTTTATTCTGGATTCGTTGTAGGTTCCCTGTGCTATGTGAACCGTTCCGTTTGTTGCAACGGTACCTACGGCATTTGCTATGGTCTTTTTTGGCCCGCTTGTACCATTGTATGTGGCATTTAATCCGTCCCATATATCATTTCCACCCGTACTAACGTATATTGTAGAATTATCCGATGTACCAGCTGCACTTACAGCACTAACACCAAAAGATAACACCACCACACACATTAGTAACAAGAAAGGAATTTTAAGGATTGAATGTTTATTTTTGGTTTCCATTGGTCTTTTTCACCTCCTTCATGTTCGTTCTTGGTATGAAATTATCATATTATCATATCCATATCAGAATAATACATTCACAATAAATAAAACTTCTGATTTAATCCTCAAAATACGAACAATAAAAGCGAATAAAAAGAATTTACAAAAAAAATCAAGCCCATAGAAGATAATACTTTAAATTAAACAGTTCCACATTATTAACTGGAATATAAAAACAAAAATCACATATCATTCTTTAAATTGGTAAATGAATACAAAAAATATCCAACAAACACGATAACTGTTCAACCACCAGAAAAATTAGTATTCACAAAAAACACAAAATTCATGTCTGTTTCTTACACAATTTAATTATCTTTCCTTAAAAAAGAATAAAAAGGGGTAAATTGGGGTTTATTTTTTCCTTGGTACTAGTGTTCCACCGAGAACAGCGAGAATAGCCAGTACTAATCCTGCTATTGGCATTCCGGTTTTTTGCATTGGTACGGTTTTTGTTTTTGATGCAGCGTTCACTGTATTGCCGTTAGAGTTGTTCTGTGCTTGTACGTTGACTGTAAATGGTGTTATTGGGTCATTGTTCTGGTTGAATGTCTCTGAAGTTATCGTTGGAGTGATGGAGTAGCTTCCAGTTCCTAATGCCCTCACTGTGAGGTACAGGTAGGGATCTCCTACTTCTACATTGGTCAAGTTCCAGGTCACTGTCCTGTTTGCGGGGTTGTAGGTAACTGTTCCATTATCAACACTTGCACTTACAAATTCCAAACCAGCTGGTATCTGGAAAGATACTGTAACATTGGTTGCATTGTCAGGTCCGCTGTTGCTGAGTTTGTAGGTTAATATGAATGTTTCACCAACAGTTGGGTTCTTTTTAGATGTTGTAGTGTTCAGGTACAGATAAGAAGATGGCTGCAACGTTAACAAAGTACTATTTGTAGAAGCCAAGTAATTACTGCTACCTGAATACTCTGCAACAACACCGTAGTTACCAGCAGTCCAATTAGTTGGTATTGTCCACTGCAAAGTAGCTACACCATTGGAAACATCAACAGTACCGATATTGGTATTGTTCACCCTGAATGTTACCTGTCCATCTTTTACTGGGTTTCCATTAGAATCCGCCAAATTAGCTGTTAAAGTCACATTCTGACCAGCAAAGCCACTAACACCACCCACAGTAATTGTGGTAGGGTTTGGAGTTACAGTCAAATTCGTACCATTGGTAGAAGCCAAATAATTACTACTTCCAGAATAATCTGCAACAATAGTGTAATTACCAGCAGCCCATATAGTTGGTATTGTCCAGTTAAGGGTGGCTAAACCATTAGTTACAGTAACCGGCGTTAACGTGGTGCCGTCCACAGTGAAAGTAACAGTTCCTTCGTTCACAGGAGCACCATAACAATCCACATAAGCCGTTAAAGTCACATTCTGACCTGCATAACCACTAACACCACCCACAGTAGTAACGGTAGGTCCTTGGTTTACTGTTAACCCTCTTGAAACAGTTTGATCATCAGTAGTTGCATAGAGATAACCAGTTCCTATGTGGTTTGCAGTGAATAGGGTTGTGGCAATACCATTAACAGTTGTAGAGGTTACAGGATTGAAATTTCCCAGGGTACTGCTGTAGGTTACAGGCGTTCCATCAGGTATGTGTCCTCCAACTAGATCACCACCACCATTGATATGGTTGAAATCAGCGGTAATGGCTGATGTTTCACCGTTGTTGATGGTGCTGGGGGTTGCATTGACAGTTAAAATAACCCATGGATTAGCATCCACAGGACCATATATGAGGTTAGGGACCGTTGTTGGATCAACATTAAAACCCCACCAGTTATTCTCCGCGTTTATTAAAACGTTCGAATCCGTATTAAATGCAAAAGCATTACCTAACCTGGCGGAATTATTGTAGAACCTGTTAAAATTAGCTGTTAAAGTGGCATCATAAACGTAGATGGCACCACCACCGAAACTAGTAGAAACTAGATCTACAGAGTTTCCAACAAAGGTACACCCAGTAACAGTAGAATTACTACCCCTATATGCACCGATAGCACCACCGCACCAGGAAGTCGCACCAGTTACAGAGTTATACATGAAGGTACAGTTAGTTATATTGCAAATACTTAGATATGCAATAGCTCCACCACCATGTAATGCAGTGTTTTCGGTGAGTGTGCAGTCAGAAATGGATAATACTCCATTGTTGAAGATAGCACCACCCCAATTAGTTGCAGTGTTTTCGGTGAATGTGCAGTCAGAAATGGACAATATTCCATGGTTTAAGATAGCACCACCGTCATATGCGATTCCGTTGGTAAATGTCAGATTCAAGATGGTGACATTCACACCAGATGTGATACTGAATATCCAGTTGGTGTCTGTTCCGTTGATTATGGTCCCGTTTTGGCTTAGGCCCTGTATAATCATGTTCTTATCAATCGTGATGTTGGTGTTGCCTGTTCCAGAGTAAACTCCATCTGCAAGTTGTACCGTCCCATTCTCTTCAATACTAATTATTCCTTTCTGGATTGTTTGGTAAGGATGGTCAATTGTTCCAGTGTTGGAGTCGTTTCCCCCGGTTGCGTTAACGTAAACAGTCGAAGCCGCACTAACACTTGAGGCCGTTAAAACAGCACAAATGCCAATCAAAACCATCAATATCAACATTTTGGTTGTTGTTGTTTGTTTTTTCAGTTTTTCACCTCCTTCATGCTTGTTCTGGATAGGATATTATCCTAATTTCGTATCCATAGTTAAGTAATACATTCACAATAATAAAACTTCTGATTTAATCCTCAAAAATACGGATAATCAAAGCGAATAAAAACAATTTACAAAAAAATCAACCTCCTAAAAGATAATACTCAAAAAATTAAACAGTTCCCCAATATATTAACTGGAATATGAAAACAAAAATCATACACTACCCTCTAAATTGGTAAAGGAATACAAAAAATATCCAACAAACACAAAAACTGTTCAACCACCAGAAAAATTAGTATTCACAAAAAACACAAATAGAAAAAAGAGAATTCCAAGCCCTGTGGTGCACCCAGAGGGTGGGTTCAGCTCCAAGCTTTACCGAGTCAGGCGGAAACAGCCAAATCTTTGCACCCCATGGGAATCAAACTGTCCTTCAAATACAATATAAACGGGTTTAAAATAGTCTTTAAAGGAGGCATTCAGGGTCTGTCACGTGCACCTGCGGGTTATCCTTATTTAATTATAAAAATAGTAATTCACAATTTTATGTAGAATTCAAAATTCGATGTATCATCTCTTCACGATTTAATTATATTTGATCCTTAAAAAAAGAATAAAAAAGGTTTAAATGGGTTTTATTTTTTCCTTGGTGTGAATACCCCTCCAAGTACAGCGAGAATTGCCAGTACGAGTTCTGCTATAGGCATACCCGTGGTTTGCATTGGTACGGTTTTGGTTGTTGATGCAGCGTTCACTCTGTTACTATTAGAGTTGTTCTGTTCCTGTACGTTGACTGTAAATGGTGTCAATGGGTCTGTATTTCTGTTGAATGTCTCTGAGGTTATCATTGGTAGGATAGAGTAGCTTCCAGTTCCCAATGCCCTCACTCTGAGGTAAAGGTAGGGATCTCCTACTGCCACGTTGTTAAGTGTCCATGTTATGGTCCTGTTGGTTGGGTTGTAGGTAACTGTTCCGTTATCAACACTCACATTTACAAATTCCAAACCAGCCGGTATCTGGAAAGACATTGTAACATTGGTTGCATTGTCTGGTCCCTTGTTGCTGAGTTTGTAGGTTACTAGGAATGTGTCACCAACAGTTGGGTTCTTTTTGGATGTTGTAGTGTTCAGGTACAGGTATGAAGATGGCTGCAACGTTAACAAAGTACTATTTGTAGAAGCCAAGTAATTGTTGCTTCCTGAATACTCTGCAACGACACTGTAGTTACCAGCAGTCCATGTAGTTGGTATTGCCCATGTTATTGAGGCTGTGCCATTGGAAACATCTGCAGTGCCTATATTGGTATTGTTCACTGTGAATCCTACCTGTCCATCAGTCACCGGATTTCCATTAGAATCCACCAGATCTGCTGTGAAAGTCACATTCTGACCAGCATAACCACTAACAGAATCCACAGTAACAGCAGTAGGATTTGGAGTCACAGTCAAATTCGTACCATTGGAAGAAGCTAAATAATTACTGCTTCCTGAATACTCTGCAACAACACTGTAATTACCAACGGCCCATGTGATTGGTATTGTCCAATTAATGGTAACTAAACCATTACTCACAGAAACAGGGTTTAATGTAATGCTGCCAACAGTGAAAGTAACAGTTCCTTCATTCATGGGATTACCATAGTAATCAGTTACATGTGCTGTGAAGGTCACATTCTGACCAGCATAAACACTAACAGGTTCCAGGGTAGTAGTGGTAGGTGCTTGGTTTACTGTTATTGGTGTTGAAACAGTTTGATGATCTATTGTAGCTGTGATGTAAGCATTACCCAGAGTATTAGCTGTGAAAACAGAACTTGCAGTACCATTCACCAGCACAGTAGATAATGGGTTCATGGTTCCAATATTATTTCCAAAATCAACTATTACTCCATCGGGCACATGACCATTTGCAGGATCATGGTAAGCTCCATTGTTATCATGCTGTAAATTTACTGTTACTGTTGTATTTCCATTGAAAGTTGTTGTAGAATTAGCTGCAGTAATATTCAAAACCAACCAAGAACTTACATCAACAACACCACCACCAGTGCTAGATACATAAATTGATGGATTACTGTTTGAACCCCACCAGTTAAGCGTAGCATCCAAAGTACCAAATAGACTGTAGATCTGACTGTTATTGGGACTATTTCCAACAATCCTGTTGAAATGAAAAACTCTAGAAGAAGCATCATCACCATAGTTCCAAATAGCACCACCTCTACCCAAAGTTGCGGTGTTGCCTGTGAATGTACTGTTAATCACAGTTAAACTTCCACCAGTATTATAAATAGCACCACCAAAATCTGCGGTGTTGCCTGTGAATGTACTGTTAATCACAGTTAAACTTCCACCAGTATTATAAATAGCACCCCCATAATCTGCGGTGTTGCCTGTGAATGTACTGTTAATCACAGTTAAACTTCCACCAGTATTAGAAATAGCACCACCAACAAATGCAGTGTTGCCTGTGAATGTACTGTTAATCACAGTTAAACTTCCACTATCACTACCAATAGCACCACCATCAGTTGCGGTGTTGCCTGTGAATGTACTGTTAATCAGAGTCAAAGTTCCACTATTCGAAATAGCACCACCACTAAATGCAGTGTTGCCTGTGAGTGTACTGTTAATCAGAGTCAAAGTTCCACTATTCGAAATAGCACCACCAACAAATGCAGTGTTGCCTGTGAGTGTACTGTTAATCACAGTTAAACTTCCACCATAGTTCCAAATAGCACCACCATCATAACTTGCGGTGTTGCCTGTGAGTGTACTGTTAATCACAGTTAAACTTCCACCATTCCAAATAGCACCACCAAACTTTGCAGTGTTGCCTGTGAATGTACTGTTAATTACAGTTAAACTTCCACCATTCCAAATAGCACCACCCCTATAATTTGCGGTGTTGCCTGTGAATGTACTATTAATCAGAGTTAAACTTCCACTGTTCCAAATAGCAACACCACCATAATCTGCGGTGTTGTTTGTTAGTGTTAGGTTGGTTATGGTAACTATTATTCCAGGTGCTATGTAGAATATATTGTTTCCGCTTTGTTGTCCGTTTATTATTGTGTTGTCCTGGTTTTCACCGGTTATTGTCATGTTCTGGTTGATGTCTATTCTGGATTCGTTGTAGGTTCCCTGTGCTATGTGAACTGTTCCGTTTGCTGCTACTGTGCCTGTGGCATTTGTTATGGTCTTTTTTGGCCCGCTTGTACCATTGTATGTGGCATTTAATCCATCCCATGTATCATTTCCCTGTGTACTAACATAGATTGTGGAATTATCTGTACCGGCTGCACTTACAGCATTAACACCAAAAGATAACACCACCACACACATTAGTAACATCAAAGGAATTTTAAGGATTGAATGTTTATTTTTGGTCTCCATTTTGTCTTTTTCACCTCCTTCATGCCCGTTCCGGTATATGAAATTATTATATCATCATATCCAAATCATAAATAATACATTCACAATAATAAAACTTCTGATTTAATCCTCAAAAATACGGATAATCAAAGCGAATAAAAAAGATTTACAAAAAAAATCAAGCCCATAGAAGATAATACTTCCAAATTAAACAATTCCACATTATTAACTGGAATATAAAAACAAAAATCACATATCATTCTTTAAATTGGTAAATGAATACAAAAAATATCCAATAAACATTAAAAATGTTCAACTACAACAAAACATGGCTATTCACAAAAACACACAAATAGAAAAAAAAGAATTCCAATTCCTGTGGTGCACCCTGCGGGGGTTCAGCTCCAAGCTTTACCGAGTCAGTCCGAATTGACCAATTCTTTGCTACCCTAGGTGATCAGGACGCCTTTCAAATACAGTTTAAATGGGTTTAAAATAGTATTTAATGAGTGAATTCAAAGTCTGTCACGTGCACCTGTTGGTTATCCTTATCCAATATGAAAATAGTAATTCTCATTTTATGTAAATTCAAAATTAGGGTCACGATCTAGTTATCTTGTTCTTTAAAAAAAAGAATAAAATGGGGTAAATGGTTTATTTTTTCCTTGGTGTGAATATTCCTCCGAGTACAGCTAGAATAGCCAGTACGAGTCCTGCAATTGGCATACCTGTATTTTGCATTGCTATGGTTTGTGTTGCTGCGTTTACTGTGTTTGTAGTGTTTTTTCCATTAGTGTTATTATTATTGTTAGACTTGTTAATTATGATTAATGTTGATTCAAGTTGATTGTCAACTGTTGCTGTAACATTTTCATTACCAATGTTTGCTGCTGTGAACTTTGTTGTGGCTTTGCCGTTTTTTAATATGGTTGATATTGTGTTTAAACTGCCTAGACTGGTATTTGATAGGTTGAAGGTTACAGGGGTTCCATCAGGCACATGACCCTTAACAGGATCATAATACTTTCCTGTATTGTCATGGAGTAAATCAGCAGTTACAGTTGAATTACCACCATTAGAGATACTTGTAGGGTTTGCAGTAATATTCAAAACTAACCAAGAAGTCACATTAACATTACTATTCACATAACTTGATGGACTACTGTTTGAACCCCACCAGTTAAGCGTAGCATCCACAATACCGAATGAATTGTATATTTGATTGGTATTTGGACTGTTTCCAACAATTCTATTAAAATGAACAACACCTGAACCACCCTCATTGTAGATTGCTCCACCATTCTGTTGTGCGGTGTTGCCTGTGAGTGTGCTACTGGTAACTGTTAAATTACCATGATCACTGCAGATTGCTCCACCATAACCTGCAGTGTTGTCTGTGAGTGTGCTGTTAGTAACTGTTAGAGTACCATCAATATTGGCGATTGCTCCACCATAACCATCGTTTGCGGTGTTGCCTGTGAGTGTGCTGTTGGTTATTGTTACATTACCAACCTGATTGAAGATTGCTCCACCATATGTTGCATTGTTACCGGTGAGTGTGCTACTGGTAACTGTTAAAGTACCATAATTGTAGATTGCTCCACCATAATCTGTTGCAGTGTTGCCTGTGAGTGTGCTGTTGGTAACTGTTAAATTATCACCACTATTGTAGATTACTCCACCCACACCTGCAGTGTTGTCTGTGAGTGTGCTGTTAGTAACTGTTAAAGTACCAGCATTGCAGATTGCTCCACCATATGTTGCATTGTTACCGGTGAATGTGCTGTTGGTTATTGTTACATTACCTAGCTCATTGAAGATTGCTCCACCATATGTTGCATTGTTACCGGTGAGTGTACTGTTGGTTATTGTTACATTACCTTGCTCATTGGCGATTGTTCCACCATATGTTGCATTGTTGCCTGTGAGTGTACTGTTAGTAACTGTTAAAGTACCATGATCATTGAAGATTGTTCCACCACAACCTGCAGTGTTGCCTGTGAGTGTGCTACTGGTAACTGTTAAATTACCACCATAATTGTAGATTGCTCCACCCCAATATGTTGCAGTGTTGTCTGTGAGTGTGCTACTGGTAACTGTTAAATTACCATGATCACTGCAGATTGCTCCACCACCATTAGATATTGCAGTGTTGTCTGTGAGTGTGCTGTTGGTTATTGTTAAAGTACCATGATAATTGTTGTAGATTGCTCCACCCACATCTGCGGTGTTGTCTGTGAGTGTGCTGTTGGTAACTGTTAAAGTACCATAATTGTAGATTGCTCCACCATAAGTTGCGTTTCCGTTGGTTAGTGTTAGGTGGGTTATGGTAACTGTTACTCCATTTTTTATTGTGAATATCCAGTTGGTGTTGGTTCCGTTTATTATGGTTCCTTGTTGGCTTTGTCCTGTGATGTTCATGTTTTTAGTGATTGTGAGGTTTGTATTCCCTGTTCCACTGTAGGTTCCATCTGCAATGTACACTGTTCCATTTTCAGTAACACTGTTTATTCCTTGACCTATTGTCTGGTATGGATGATCTATTGTTCCATTGTAGGAATCGTTTCCTCCAGTTGCGTTAACATAAACCGTTGACGCTGCACTAGCATTAGATACAGAAATCAGAACAACAAAAAGACCTAATAAAATCATTACTAACGTTTTATTGGTTATTACTTGCTTTTTGATATTTTCACCTCCTTTTATATTTTATTACAAGCAATTAACCTTAATGAAAGGATTATATAAATAATTTTCTAAATTCATCGGAAATAAGAGCATTATAATTAATTTTAATCCATAAAACAAAATAAAAAAAATGGGATGGAATGCTAATCTCTCTTTCAACTGTTAAAAAACTAAATTACAAAAAAAATAAAATAAAATCTCATTCTTAAAAATCGGATCCCTAATATTTACTATTTTTTTAAAAAGAAAAAAAAGAAGAGATATGTTTTTATTGTTTTCTTCTTGGCAACATTCCATCGAATATGGCTAAAATTGCTAGTACTAATCCCGCAATTGGCATACCTGTGTTTTGCATTGTTATGGTTTGTGTTGCTGCGTGGACTGTGTTTGTAGTGTTATTTCCTGTGTTATTTTCAGTTGGATTGTTGTTGTTTGGTGTTTGTACGTTGACTGTAAATGGTGTTAATGGGTTTGTGTTTCTGTTGTATGTTTCTGAGGTTATTGTTGGTATGATTGTGTAACTTCCACTTCCTAATGCCTTAACTGTGAGGTATAAGTAAGGATCTCCCACTGCCACGTTGCTGAGTGTCCAGGTTGTCCTGTTTGCGGGGTTGTAAGTCCAGGTTGTCCTGTTTGCGGGGTTGTAAGTCCAGGTTCCGTTATCAACACTCACATTTACAAATTCAAAACCAGATGGTATCATCTTGCGTCCATTCCAATTCAAGCTGAATATAAAATAGGGATAGGCTCCTGGGGCGCGGGCCCCTGGATAGGTTCCTCAAATTTTATAGGACAATCTGGTGGCAGGCAAGGGACTATGAAACGAAATGATTGTTAGAAAACCTGAATTTCTGCCATGGCCCAAGATCCATCCAGCTGCAGGTGGAATTGTTGAGAGCAATGGATATTGTTCAAATCAAGCAATGTGATGAAAAGAGAGTAAATTGTTGATTAAAGGAAATAGGGGGTGAGGAACGGTGCAGCTTTTTTCAGGGTAGATTGGGGTTTGATACTTGAAAAAATAGGGTGCTGCACAGCCTCCAATTCAAAACTCGTTTTCACAGTTATTTATATTTTTTTACTAAGAAATTGGGCTGCTGCTCACAATGAACCTGTACAGCTCCAGAATCACTCAGTCACAGGGCCAACTGCAACTTAATGCCAACGCATGAAATGTAGTAAAATCGAGCCGAAGGCTCAAATATGCCCCTCAGCCGTGGGAATTTAATAGTAAAAAAAGTTGGAATTTATGAAAATAAATGTAATTAAATTATTTTATGTTTAAACAAGCTCTTAGCTTTTTTTTAGATTCATCTTTTTGTTTAAAATCTCCATTTTTAATTTCAACTTCATCTAAAGCGAAATTAAAGAGTTCAAACATTATTTTATTTAATCTAAGACCTTTTTCAGTTAAATGGTATTCTGTCTGGCCTGAAGCTGTGTTTAAAACTGTTTTTTCAAGTATACCTTCCTGTTCTAATTCTTTCAATCTTTCAGAGAGAACTTTGCTGCTGAGAGTAGGGTGCAGTTCTAAAAAATCTTTAAAATGTTTACACTCACAGAATAACCCTTTAATTATCTGAATATTCCATTTTTTCCTGAGATAACTAAATGTATCATCTATAGCTTGGTATAATGCATTACAATAATAATCCTCTTGAATCATATTAATTCCTCCACTTACCTTAAGGTAATTACTCAAAGGTTAGAAAAATTACTTTAATTTAAATTAACACTCTCTGATTAATGGTTTGTAATTTTTCTATTTATAATCTTTCAAGAGTATTTAGAAAAAAGACTCTAAGATTCATCCCAGAGAACAATTTACAATAAAAAAAGAAGGTAAAAAAAATGAAAAATAACAACACTCAAGCGAATAGATATACATTAGGTTTAGAAAAACTGAAAGAAATTGATGATAAAGCTGGAGAAGCTGTTGTTGAAAGTTTAAAAGATATTGCTCCAGATTTAGGTAAATACATCATTGAATTCTCATTTGGGGATATCTACTCCCGTAAAGGCACTGACCTCCAACAGAAAGAAATAGCAGTGGTAGCTGCATTAACAGCCATAGGAAATGCTGCCCCACAGTTAAAAGTCCATACCCAAGCTGCATTAAATGTAGGATGTTCACCAGAAGAACTTGTAGAAGTTATGATACAAATGGCAGGGTACAGTGGTTTTCCAAGCGCAATCAACGGAATTAACACTCTCAAGGAGGTTTTAGAAGAAGAAAACTTAAGTATTAATCCTGTGGAAGAAGATGAAAATGAAGACAGATTTAATTACGGTGCAGAATGGCTTTCAAAATTGGATAAAAATCAGTTAAGTGTCTTAAAAGAGAACTTTAAAGATTCAGCACCAGACCTTGTTAAATTCACTGTTGCTTTCGGTTACGGAGATGTGTTCTCCAGAAAAAACCTGGATCCTAAAATGAGACAAATTGCAACCATAGCTGCACTCACAGCCCTAGGAACTGCCCGACCACAATTAGCATTCCACATCAAAGGAGGACTGAACATAGGTTTAACAAAAGAAGAAATACTCGAAACAATACTGCTCATGACAGTATACTCCGGCTTCCCCTCATCTATCAACGGCATAAACACAGCAAAAGAAGTTTTTAAAGAGTTCTAAATTCATTCCACATAATAAATAGAAAAATTACACTTGACTCACCACAGACAATATTGTCAACGACAAAAAAATGGGGGTGAAGAGCAGTGCAGCTCCTTTGGTATGAATTGGGGTCATTACACAAGTAATTAAATAGGACGCTGCACTGCCTCTAATTGAAAAGTCGTTCGTCAAAGTATAAACATTTTATGAAAAAGTGTCCAGCCCGCCAGATCCACCTGCAACTGTCCAGCTCCCTCCTCAGTACCCGGGCCAGCTGCAATTTAACACCGACGAGCCTACAGTCTGCAATGAATATTGGACGAATTCCAGGTCCTGTGGTGCACCCTGAGGGGGGGTTCAGCTTTAAGTATCTGGGGATTTGGACGGTAGCTTCCATATCTTTGGTACTTGGAGGGGATTGAATTTGACTTGAAATACAATTATATTCATTATATTAAGAGGGTCATAATAAAGTATGATCATTAAGGTTGTGGATATCATGTTAGAACCAATAGAAAATTTATTTACAAGAAGAAATGAAGGTAAGGATTCCCATTCGATTACAGAACCTATTAGGTTTAAATTACTCAAATTAATTATAAAGTATCGAATTGAGATAGGAAATAAAAGGTCTGCTTTAGTTATGTCTGGATTCACTCCTTATTATAATGAATTAGAAGAATTTGTAGATTCTTTAGAGTTTGAACTTGGTATTCCAATTAGTAATCCATATGATCCTGTTGAAAAGAGAATAACTGATTTTTTGTTTAATTGTAAAGATAATGAGTTTTTAACCAGCTTAGAAATTTTAATGGCTATTAAATTCAAGGCTGTTCGAAGATTTCAATATGAATCTTATAACCTAAAAACTCAATTAGATAAGTTTATTGAAATAATAAATAAAATTTTTAGAATTGATGAAGTGCCCTATGAGATTTTGGAATTTTCAAACGAAGATTTACCTTATATGATCATGCCTCTAGATTCCCATTATCTCCATGAAGAATCTATTAAGAAACCTTTGTCTTTACTATCTGATCTAAATTTTGAAGGTGCTTTGGATGAATTTGAGCATGCATTAGATGAATATAGAAAGGATCATTATAAAAATTCAATACGTGACGCTCAAAAGTCTTATGAAAGTACTTTAAAATCAATATTAACTAAAAAAGGTATAAATTATGATGAAAAAGATAAAATACCTTCTTTAGTAAAAAAAGTTCAAAATAATGCAGGCCTTTTAGATAAAACTACTCAAGCTGCTTTTGAATCTCTTTGGTCGATATTTATTCATGGCACTTCAAAAATAAGAAATCAAGAAGGAGTTGGTCATGGACAAGGTTTGAACATCAAAAATATTAATAAAAGTTATGCACGTTTTGTTTTGAACCTTGTGGGTAGTTATATTGTGTTTTTAATTGAAAGATATGATGAAACTGAGGATTGAAGTGATTTAAATGGATTGGACTCAGATATCAATTACAATAATCGTTTCATTATCAGTTTCAATTTTTGTTTGGATGTTGACTTATGTTATACCTTATATTTGGCCTACATCTATCTCCAAAATTTTGAGTAGTTTTACAAAAATTTCTTCAGATTATATTGAAATTAAAATCTATATTAACCAATTTTTAAAATATGATGATTGGAAACGTTTAACAGCACGAGATAGATTAAATAAAATTTTTAAAAACAAAATTAGAGAAATTGAAGAATATCAATTGAAAAGATGGAATAAATTATCTAAAAATGTGATTTCCAAACCCATTAACGAAGTTTATAATGATATTAAAGAATTAAACTCTTTTTATAGTAAAGATCATGTAAGTTCAAGTTGCCCACTACTTAAAAATCCAGTGTGGATGGATATTAAAGAAGTGGAACCCTACTTTGGAGGATTTAAAACAAAAAAATTTAAACAATACCTTGAAAAAGAACTATCTGACTTAGAAGAATCCCTATTACAAAATGAAGATGGAAACATTTGGTTTTATGCAGATGACCAAGATCTAGATAAATGGGGATGTGAGAAAAATTTATTTGAATTTCCTCAATTAACTCCGAATGAATCACTCATTTTAATACATGAAGGAAATTATAAAGTAGATTCAAAAAATAAGTTTGATATTAACGAAATTTTAATCAAAGTTTTTAAATTTAAAGAAGAACCAAAAATTAGCAACGAAAACGATTTGAAAATAAAATTTGATCAACTGATAGAATACATTGATAGCCCTCGTGAAAGATCAGAACAGGAGGAATTAATATTCAAATTAGCAAGGGGGTTAAGTGACCAAACGGATTCAGATAATGTTCTTTTATCCTTATTAAATAATATTGAAAGTGAAAAATATTCCAAGAGATATAAAGAATTATATGAATTTATTGATCAATAAGATAAGCGATAATGTTTCTTTGTATCTCACCACCTCCATGTTCTCTTATTCACGTCCTAACTTTTGAAAACTGCCCATTCAAGGTTCCACCATATTTAAAGCTATTTGTCAATACTTTCAGGCCAAATAGAATTTAACACCAACGAGCCTGCACTCTGCAATGACTATTGGATGAATTTGAGATCCTGTAGTGCACCAGAGGGGGGTTCAACCCCAGGTCTTTACTGAGTCAGGCGAGAATAACCAAATCCTTGCTACTTAGAGAGCAAGTTGTGCTTGAAATACAATTATATCCATATAATCAAGATTTTTAACATTCTTCAAATTGGAAGTTTTTCAATACTTAATTATCAAATAATTTTACTAATTGCTCAAAAGATTCTATCGCAATCTTTGCATCTTCCTCAAGATTCTCTTGAATTTCATTTCCATGTGCAACCTCATTTCGTCTTTTATTAATTTTAGAGATTAATCTGTTAATTTTTTTCTTACCACTTGGAAATGGAACCAATTTATGGCATTTGCTTATCATTTGATATATAGTTGGGTAAAAAGTAGGTATTGCATTTGAAGCTATTGCTTTTTCAAAAGAATCTTTATCCATGTACTTTTTAAGTTTATGCTCTTCATATTTGATTTTTCCTGCAAAAAATTCTTCAACTTCTTCATCTTTTAAAGCATCCCTGAGTATTTCTCTGGCTTTTTGATTTAAAAAGTTCTCTAAAGCCCCATTAATCGCATAAATCGATTCTCTATAATTTCTACGAAGTAAATAATCTTTTGAATCAAGTAATAAAGTTTTCCATAAATCTAATCTCTCTTTTTTAAGATTATCATTAAGTTCCTCTAACTTTTCGGTAGATAACCAAGGAACTCCTAATTGAATTTGGACCAATTGATTATTCATCATATTAATATTATGAATTTCAAATGTTCCAGCAGTAACTGTACACAAATACTTGGTAATCATTTTATGAAAAATATTTTCTAGCCAATATTTCTTAGAAACAAGCCGATATCTCTCAATAAAAAAATTCATCACTTTAATTGTTTCAAGGAATATACGTTGTATTCGTTTATCCTGAGCTAAAATATCTAATTCAACTATTTCATGAGGATTAATATACCTAAAAGAAGTCAATTTTATTTTTGATCTACGAGCAATCCCATACTTATCTTCAACAATCTCAGAAAAAAATCCTCCACTTGTAGGCATGGGGTTTAAAGGGCTTTGAATAATTTCTATTTCAATAATATGTTTAGTATTTTCATATTCAAATTCAATAGGTTGATCTGTAACTATTAATGGAAAAGGAATTTCAAATTCCATTATAGTTTTAATGTCATTTCTTTCCCATGCTTCAATAATTTTTTTATCATCTAAAACTTGTTTTTTTAACTCACCAGAAGTTATTTTACCTGAATTGTGAATTAATTTTTGGTTTAATTCTTTAGCTTCAAGTATTAAGCTCTTAGATCCACTACTCAAGCCCAAAAATAATTTAGAGTAACAGATGTATTTGTTAAGTATGCACTTAGTTATAGTATCAAGATTTTCATATTCCGGCATATCTCTTGCTATTTTTAAATGATTTAATGCCTCTTCATATTGATGATCATTAATTAATAATCTTACAAGTTCTAAACATAGACTATATGAACCACTATTAAATTTATCTTTAAATTCTGGAGATAGTGTTTTTATTTTTGAAAAAATATTTTCTATGTATGATTTTTCACTAATCACATCACCATTTTCAGCTGCTTCTTTACTCTTTTTTGATAATTCGTGGATTTGTTGGACATTAATTTGATCCATGATATATCTACATTTATAATTGATTTCAATAGGTTTTTTTAAATATTCTTTTAGAGAAAATTTCATAGTTTTTACTTCACTATAATAAATTATTCTTTTTTTAAAGCATATTACTTTTATCTCTTATTTATTCTGTTAAATCATTAATCATATCAAATTGGTGCTTTAATCTTTCGTAGAATTCTCTAAACCCCTTAATATGATCTGCAAATATTTGAACAGAATCTAATAAATTTCCTTTTGGGACAAGATTATCTGGAATTGTAATAATGATACTTATGAGTAATGATCCTGTAACTTTATTATATTGGGTATCTGAAATCATTTTCCAGCCTGTTGGTAATTTTAGGATATAATCATCAAGTTTTGGATTTATAAATCTATATTTGTATTCAGAAACATTATTATCCTCAAATTTAAGGATTATATCTGTTGCAAAAGGTTTTGTTTTACCTAATAACTGACTATCTATACATTTGAGCATTAAATCACCTCTTTATTTTAATTTTATGTTTTATATTAAATAGTTTTATGATTTGCTATCAAAATCAAATAGAATGGGTTATGGTACTTCCAAAGAGCGCTATAATGAAATAAAATTAAAAAATAATAATATTTGATTTGTTTTATATTATTCTATCAAATATGCTTAAACTCCATAATCTGTATTACTCCATATATAAACCTGTGCCCTCCAACGGTTTTTAGGCATGTCATCCTTAGATATTCCTTGTCTTTTAGAAACTTCCAGGGAGGTGAAAAATTGATCAAAAAAAGACATGGGATAATGTTTCTCTGCGTACTCATAGCCACAATGAGCTGCGGATTCGCATTCCAGCAGGCATGGACCTCAGACACCGGACAGCCATCTAAGATCACAGGGGACGGACAGAACATACTCGTCACAACCTCCTCAGCCATCAAGGAGATCGACCCCACAGGTGCACAGGTCTGGAGCCAGGACATAGCAGTCTCAGGAAACGGATCCGCAGTTAAAGCAGGAAAATACGTCTTCATAGGAACAGCTAACGATGCAAGGGCACTGAACAAGGCAGACGGTTCAACCAAGTGGACCAAGACCGACGTCCTCGGTGCAGCACAGCCTGTTAAATACGTTTTCGTGAAGGGCACATGTGTGATCTTCTCAAACAGCGAGAAAGCAATAGTCCTTGATCGCGAAACCGGAAACAACCTCACAGCAGTTCAGGACGCCCCCACAGCATCTGAACCCTCAGTCTTCGGAGGTTACTACCTTGCAGGAACAGCAAACGGAGTCACAGCCTACAAAGGATTCATGCTCCCAGACCTACGCGTTAAGAGCATAACCAAAGCCAGCGACAAGACCACCGCCAAGATCGAAAATATCGGGCTCTCCGACGCTTCCAAAGTACTTGTTAAATTCGTTGTCAGGAAAACAGACGGTACATATCGTACGATACATCTCAACGCAGGAACCATTGCAGCAGGACAGAGCAAAGACGTTGTCATAAACGGTGCATTCAGCAGAGGGTACACAATAGTTGATCCCTACTACGCCATAACAGAACTGAACGAAGGCAACAACCAGAGATACTTCAGTTAAAACGCCACCAGAACCAATTTTAAAACTTTTTTTCTTTTTTTTGAAGTTTAAAGGACTGTTAAAAAATTTTTATTAAAAGGAGGAATTAAAATGGATTTAGATGAAATTCCGAGGGTCCCACTGATTTTTGGGCTCCTGATACTGGCTTTGGTCGCTGGTGTGGCTGGCTACTCCTACTTCAATAATTCCAGTTCCCAACAGATTGCCGCCCCTGCCCCTGCGGCTCAAGAGCCATTAACGGATGAGCAGATGAAGGAAAACCTTGAAAACCCCACTTTGGATATGAACGAAACTGCAGACGATGTTCTAGAATCTGAAAGCGTTGACTCCGGCACCGTGTATGAGGGAACTTCTTCACACACCACAAGTAAAAGAACTGTTTCTGCAGTGGCCGTTGTGAAACCAAAACCAGCTGCACACCCTTCAAAACCTGCACAGCCACAGAACCCAACCAACACAAACCCAACCAACCCCACAAATCCAACCAACCCAACAGAACCTGCAGAAGACTCTGAATACACAGATGAACCATGGGACCCACTAGAACCCCCAGTAGTGAACCCTGACGACCCTGGTGACTACGGTGGAGATGACGACCCAGAAGGTGACAACGGAGGACAGGGAGATTTAATGCCTTAAATTACTTAAATCTCCCATTTTTTGGTGGTATTATATGAAAAGGGTTTTAAGCCTTCTGATCCTCTGCTGTTACTTCGGCATAATCGGATTTTCAGGAACTTCACACGCTGCTCAAGTCTCTGAGGTTGAGATCCCGGATGATCAATCAGTTGATCTGGATGGATCCAACTTCGACAAGATGAAAGTGGGTGAAGTGTTGATAGACGACACAGACAACATGGACAGGACTTTAATCGACCAGAGTTACGCTAAGGATTACAACTATCAAAAAGGTTCCGTGCGTATCTCTGACAGCAGGCTCTCAAACCTCCATGGCCGCCAGGGACTGAGAAAACTTGCATTCTACATTCAGCAGAACTTCGACCACCGTAGGGGTGCAGCCAAGACAGCTCATGGTGTAATTGAAACAGGATACGGTGACTGCTGGGGTCTTTCAGATTTTGCACTCAAGGTCCTCACAAAGAATGGTTACACTGTGAAACTCGTTCAGGGACGAAGCTCCCAATCGAATGCTCACAGGTGGCTTGAAGTTCAGCTCCCTGATGGCTCGTGGACTACATTCGACCCGTCGTTAGTTACTAGAAAATACAATTACAAACCATACTGGTACAGATGTGCTGAAAAAACCGCCGTTATAGTGGTGTACTGCCCATGATAGATAAAAACAAGGGAATTGCATATGAACAGGAGCTTGTGAGGCTCTTCAAGGATGCTCAATTCACTGCATGCCGTTTGCCTGGGTCATCTGCCCGGTCCCCTGACATCGTTGCAGGTGATCGAAACTCCGTATTTGTTATTGAAGTGAAGACAACGAGAGATTCCAGGGTCAAGATCCGGAAAAGTCAGATACACACCCTCCTGAAGTTCGCACATGATCTCAATGCAGAAGCCCGTGTTGCCCTGCGTTTTATTGACAGGGACATATCATGGCGTATTGCGAAGGTTAACGCCCTTGAGATCCATGAAAAGAGTTTTTCGATCGACTACAACGCTGCATGCCTCAAGGGTCTTGAGTTTTCTGAACTTGTTTCAAACGAACTTCAGAAGCGATTTTCATGCAAACAAGGAAACCTGACTGTCTAGAAAAGATTTTGGAGAACATCAAAGCAGGAAAGAACTCTTTGGTATGGAAAAAGAACTCATTTGAATACGTTGAGGCGGTTTCAGAGAGTTACGCAGTGGTGTATTTGAATGAACTTGCCCCCATCAAATCCAAACTCATTCAACTTATCTCAACGATACAGGAGATCCGGGACCGTAAAGTCCCAACCTCTACACAGTTCCAGCGGATGACCATTGACGAGTTAAAAGAGATGTTATTTAAAAAAAGTTCGGGAATTAAGGTTGTTATAATGTTTAACCACTTTGAGCGCTTGACTCCTTCAACATCAAGGTTTTGGCTTTCTGTTTCAAGTCATGAGCGAATAGTTTTCATAGGATCCATTTGCGGAAACTTCAAAAAAGAGGTTTTTGGGTTCTACCAGACCTTTGAAGTTGTTAATGAGAAGTTGATGAAAAATGAAGGTTCGGGCTCTGAAATGGACATAACCATGCCCTTTATCCTTGTGCTCGGGGCATTCATCTTCATCTGCTTTCTGAAAGTGAGCCTTACAGGGTCTGTTATGCTTGTCAGCGCTCTTTGGTTTGCTTTCCTTGTTGTTAGAACACTGTTGTATTTGATTCGATAGAGGTGAAAACATGAGTTACAAAGGAATTTTAGTCTTAGACGAAGAACAGATGAAGCTGCAATTTAATTTCAGCGAGCCTCAGAAGGTAAAATCTATTGAAGATGATGTGATCTATGCCATATTTGATTCAATAGAACTTGCCGTTGCCAACTTTGGAAAAGAAAATGTATTGCAGGCTCTTCAAGGTAAGGCTGTTGAAACTTCCATTGAACTTCCTGAAAAACTGGAGCAAATTGAACCTGGGGAGATTCCAGGGTATGGGTGAGGGATCATGCGGTTTTACACACACATTCCAGCGGGCCTTTTACTTTATACTATCCTCGTCTGGATATTCGGTCAGCCCTACAGCCTTGCAGGTATCCTAATTGTTGTTTTATTCTCGGTTTTGCCTGATCTGATCGATAAAGTAACTGGTGAGCACAGGGGATGGGGACACTCTGCAATCTGGCTTATTCCAATCGTTGCATTTTTCTTTTTTAATCCAGCGGTTGGTGTGGCATGTTTCTCAGCCTTTTCAATGCACACCCTCCTTGACGCAGTTACCAAGAAGGGAGTACCTTTCCTTTACCCCTTCTCAAAAACTAGATTGGTTATGCCTAAAAAGGAAAAATCACGGATTCAAACCGGTTCAAAACAGGAGACTGCTCTCTGTGTTGTTATTGTTCTACTCCTGATCCCTCTCACTTACTGCGTTCTGTGCGGTGTTCCAGGCGACCTTTTTGCCTCAGCTTCAAACTCCACAAAACTGAATAAAACAGGTAACAACAGCACAAAAGGTTCTTATAATCCTTACACCAACTTGAGAAACACAACGGGTAACTCTGGTTATTCTAAGGGTAGCTCTGGAACTAGTTCTGGTTCTGGATCCTTAACTAAAAACTTGAAAGCCAGTGCAGGTACCTCTCAAACTTCAAATTCAACCAACTCCACATCAGAAAATCTTGATCAAGGCCTTCTTAACTGGCTCAATCAAGATTTGAGCAACAACAATCAAACTACAAATACAACAACTTCCACAACTGATGAATATGGAAACAACATCGCGGATATCCTGGTGGGCCCTTCCCAAACAATTCAGGATCCAATATCGGGTTCAGATTCAACTGATCAGGAAGATGCAAAGAACACATTTTTCTCTGATTTACAGAGTCAATTCGATAATCTCGTCGAGGGTGTGCCCTATGAAACGAATTCATCGGATTCTGACCAGTCAATGTTTGATTTTGACTTTACAAGCAACCCTGATGCAGAGGGTGAGGAGAGTTCAGACAGTGACCAGCTCGGTTTGATGCTTGCAACCTTAACTCTATTTGCGGGAGGTGGTTTTGTTGGTAAGGTCTGAAATCATCACCTGTGCTTTTTTTGGACTGCTCATAATCTCCCTCTTCATTTCATCTTCTGTTGAGGCTGCAGGATATCCAGATTTATCTGTTATCGGGGTTTCTCCGTGGGACGCCAACATGCCCAACAAGCTAGTTTCAGGTTACAGGGTGGCGGTTGCCAATTACGGCTCTGCTCCTTCCCCAAACTCGACCATGGAGTTTTATGTCAGGACCTACGACGGGAAAACATTGAACAAGAACTTCACAGTCCCAAGCATACCTGCGGGTTCTGCCAGATCCCTTAAATTTTCGATGTGCAACGGTACGGATGGCTCCTTTAAGAACGGTTACGTCGTTGTCAACAAAAAAAAGAGCTTCAGGGAGATTACGTACAAGAACAATGCCAGGAACTTCGGTTTGAAGGAAACAATCCCCTTGTCTTCTAATTTGACTGTTGAGGAGTTTAGGAAGGATAATACTCCTGTGAGCAGTACTTTAGGGTTCAGTGATTTGGTGGCTTACAACTCTCCTTTGTCCTCACAGATAAATGTGACTAAAATAGAAGTCAGTGTTTACAATCCTCCGAGCTACTGGTATAACATGGCTTATGCAAGGTTCCATATTCCCGGATATTTACATGAAAACACCACCCTACTTATTTCTGGAAATTACTACTCCCCAAGCTCCTGGGATGCTGATACTATAACCTTTGACTTTCCAGACATCTACAGAACTGATAATGCCAGGGTAATAATAAGCGGAAATTCTTTAGAGACTAAATCAGCTTTCAGAGAACCTTTTGAATTTGTTAATACAGGGGGAGTTAACGTTGTTGCAGATGGTAATCAATGGCATCGGACTGCTTATGAATCCTACACATCACCCTACACATGGGTTAAAATCAGCACCAAAACAGCACCACTCGGATCTTCCTACACAGCCTCCCCCAGTGCCAATAAAATAACTGTCAGAGCAAACAACGGCGGCCGCTACGTTGCAGGATGGTTCCTGATACCACGCGGAAACTTCACCAACATCACAGCCCTCTACGGATCCAACTCTCTTCAAGCCGTAAATGCAACTGGTGGTTACTACGGGGTTTTTCATCCATGTTCCCGACAAGATTCAATCGGTTTTCAGATGGAAGGGTCGAACCTGGGGTTTTCCAACTTCAGGAGTTTTGGTTTCAGTCCGTGGACTTGGAGGGAACAATATTAAATTATATCTGAATTCACGTAATTTTTAATGATAGAAACCAGTTATCAAATTAAAGGACAACAACCATTCCAATGAGATCAATCTGTTAAGATCATGAGCACCGAAGACTTCGAAGATATTAGGGAAGGTAAGGGACATGAGAAAAAAGAAAAACAAATAAATAACAACAAAACTCGAGTAAAAAGAAGACAAAGGGGGTTTAAAAGTAGGTTTAAAATTTAATTTAATCATTGAATAATACAATAGCCCCAACAATATATTTGACTGCTTTTTATCAAATAGTACTATTTCTAAGAAAATTGGTGAGTTTATATGGTTTCATTATTGAATACTACAATAATCCAAAATGGGAACTGTTATAACAAAAATAAAAGTGCTATTCCTATTATAACACCCCAAACAATTATTGTTCCCAACGTGCCCATCTCATCATCCATAAATTTACCTCTAATTTTCTTTTATATCCTTCTTCCACTTAAATTATGTTAATTCTTTGCATATTATGTTGGCTTGTTCAATGACAGTTTTAACGGCTTTTTTCTGTTTATCTGGAGGGTAACCATATTTTCTAAGAACCTTCTTTACTGATACTCTCATTTTAGCTTGAACATTTTCCCTCAGGGTCCAATCTATGGTTATGTTGTTTCTCACGGTTTTCACAAGTTCCATTGCAATTTCCCTGAGTGTTTCATCACCCAGAACCTGCACTGCACTGTCGTTAACACCCAATGCATCATAGAATGCCAGTTCAGTCTCTGTAAGGCCCAACTTCTCACCACGTTCACCTGCCTCTTTTATGTCCTTTGCAAGGCCGATGAGTTCGTCTATTATTTGTAATGCATCCCGTGTCTTGTTGTGGTACCGTGTTATGGTGTTTTCAAGAAGTTCCGTGAATGATCTGGCCTCTATAACATTTTTACGTGACCTGACCTGTATCTGGTCGTTTATAAGTTTTTTCAGAAGCTCCACTGCAAGGTTCCTCTGCTTCATAGCCTTAACATCACGTAGGAACTCATCTGAGAGGATGGATATGTCCGGTTTTTTGAGTCCTGCTGAAATGAATATATCCACAACATCCCCTGTTACCACAGCCTTTGAAACTATTTGCCTTATCGCAGTGTCCAGCTCTTCATCAGACTTTGAACTTCCCTCTGAGGTTTTCATGAGGTAAGCCCGTACTGCCTGGAAGAATCCCAAATCATCACGTATCCTAATTGCATCTTTATGAGGGACTGCCAGTGAAAATGCCTTTGAAAGCTCGTTAACATGTTTCAAGCAGCGTTTCTTCCCATCCTCCAGTCCAAGGATGAAATCCATTGCCTCGAGGATGATCTGCATCTTTTGATTGGTCTTGGCACTGAAGTAAGGGGCGTAATCAAAGCCATAGAACATATTTGAAACGATCTCATACTTCTCAAGCATGATCTTTACTGCATCCTTCTGCTGGAAGGTTGGTTTTCCTTTTCCACCACTTTCCGTGTACTGTGCCAGTGCTTCCTTAAGTTCTGCCGCTATTCCAAGGTAATCAACAATCAATCCTCCCTGTTTGTCCTTATAAACCCTGTTTACCCTTGCTATTGCCTGCATCAGGCCGTGGCTTTTCATTGGCTTGTCCATGTACATGGTGTGGAGGCTGGGAACATCAAAGCCTGTAAGCCACATATCCCTCACAATTGCCAGCTTGAACTGGGAGTTTGGATCCCTGAAGGTGTCTCCAAGTTCCTTTCTTCTCTGCTTGTTGCGGATGTGCTGTTGCCAGCGCACTGGATCAGAGGCTCTTCCAGTCATAACAACCTTCAAAAATCCATCGTTGTCATCTTCACTGTGCCATTCTGGTTTGAGTTTGATGATTTCGTTGTAGAGTTCAACGCATATCCTTCGGCTCATGCAGACTATCATTCCCTTGCCTTCCATGTTATTGATTCTTGCTTCGAAATGACTTACTATGTCTGCTGCTACTTTTTTTATCCTCTTCTCGCTTCCAACAACTGCTTCGAGTCTTGCCCACCGGGTTTTGAGTTGTTCTTTTCTGTCTATTTCCTCCCCCTCTGTGACTTCTTCAAAGTCCATGTCGATGTGTGATCTTTGGTTTTCTTCGATTTCCAGTTTTACTAGTCTGCTTTCGTAGTATATTCTGACAGTTACACCGTCTTCCACTGCCTGCTGGATGTCGTAGATATCTATGTAATTTCCAAAGACCGCCACAGTGTTTCGGTCAGTTTTTTCAAGTGGTGTTCCTGTGAATCCTATGAATGATGCGTTTGGCAGTGCATCGTGCATGTGCCTTGCAAATCCATCTATAAAGTCATATTGGCTGCGGTGTGCTTCATCTGCTATTACAACTATGTTTCTGCGCTCTGAGAGTTTGGGGTAGTCTGTGCCCTTCTCGGGTAGAAACTTCTGGATGGTTGTGAAGACCACTCCACCTGATGAAACTTGCAGAAGCTCTTGGAGGTTATCCCTAGTATCTGCCTGAACCGGTTCCTGCCTTAAAAGCTCATGGCACTCTGCAAATGTTCCAAAGAGCTGGTCGTCAAGGTCGTTTCTATCTGTTAAGACCATGATTGTGGGGTTGTCCATTTCAAGTACGAGTTTTCCTGCATAGAACGCCATGATAAGGCTTTTTCCTGATCCCTGGGTGTGCCAGACAACACCACACCTCTTGTCACCATTTGGGGATGTTGCTTTCAGTGTCTCATCAACAGCTTTGTTCACAGCATGGTACTGATGATATGCTGCAAGCTTCTTCTTGGTTGATTCCTTACTGGTTTCAAAGACTATGAAATGTCTCACGAGGTCCATTAGCACTTCCCTCTTCAGCATACCCCTAAGAAGAACTTCTATTTGTGGCAGGGTTTTAACTGCTTCCTTCTCACCGTCCATTGTCTTCCAAGGCATGAACCTTTCGAAGTTGGAGGTGATGGTTCCAGCACGTGCATCTATACCATCACTTAAAACCACGATCTCATTGTAGTGGAAAAGAGAGGGTATCTCTTCCTTGTAGGTTTCAATTTGGTTGAAGGCTGTTTTTACTGTTGCATCCTCATCCACAGGATTTTTAAGCTCAAAAATAACAAGAGGTATCCCGTTTATAAAAATGAGAATGTCTGGCCTGCGGTTGTGACCGTCTTCAACAACTGTGAACTGGTTTACAGCGAGAAATTCATTGTTTTCTGGATTCTTGAAGTCAAAAAGCCAGACTTTACCACTGCGAATTCTGTCAGATCCCCTATATTCAACATCCACACCATCTGTGAGGAACCTGTGAAACCTCTGGTTTTCAGCGATTAAGGTGGGACTTTCAGATCTTGAAACCTTTTTAATGGCTTCTTCAAGTGCAAGCTCAGGGATGTCAGGGTTTATCCTCCTTAGTGCATTCCTGAGTCTCGCTTTAAGGATTACTTCCTTGTAACTTCCCCTTTCTGGATGGATGCTATCGGGAGCTATGTCTGGACCGTGGAGGATCTGGTAGCCGAGTTTTTGGAGGGTTTCAAGTGTTGCCTGTTCAACTGCGTCTTCGTTCAAATGTGAAGACATTTATTCATCTCCTTTAACTCTAATTTTACCTGACATAAGCTTAGGGAGGAGTGAATCTCGGATTTGTGATAAATTTTTAATTTCAAGATTGTTAGTGTTAACTTTATTAAATAATCCCAAAACTATTTTTTCAAACAATAAAAGAATGTTGTTATTTGGTAAAATTATTTCATAGTTCTTAATGCTTTTTTGAGTGATTAAAGGTTGTGTTGTACCTACATTCAACGAATCATAATCTATAGTTTTTAATATTTGATATAAAAATTCATAATATTTTGATTTTATAATTAAAGTATTATCTGAAGGGAATGAGGGTGGTTGAATCCTTTGAACAACTCCGTGTGTTCCGACTCTTCCTATAACTAAAATCGGTTCATTACATAAAGTTTTATTTACGTAACCCATCAAAGAACTTGCACCAACTAATGGAACTGTAAAAATGCCCTTTTTAACATCTGATTTTTCATCTGGCCTTTTACCACTTGTTATTGATATTAAACTTCCTAATTTCCCAACTTTCCAACCTTTTGGAATCTCTCCAAGCTCGGAGTCCACCATTTCGCCGCCTGAAGATTTGTAAGGTCTGCCCTGTTCGTCTGGGAATTCAAAGTCCACGAACCAGTGCTTGAAAATTGCCCTGCCAATTTCCTCGAGGGTCTGATTCATACGCTGATTGAGTTCGATTTTTTTGGATAAATTATAATAGATATCTCCAATAAATTTTTGTTCTGAAAATGAAGGAATTGGGATAAATAACTCTTTAAATACTGTTTTCTTTAAATGAGGAATTGTAGTACCTACATTAAGCCCATCAACTTGATGTTTAAACATTCCGGATCTCATATATGCAAATAAATATCTGCCATAAATTTTATCTTTGTCAGGTCTAAGAGCTATCATATCTTGTGCAATACAAAAATCAATAGGATCTGGTACTAAACAGACTAATCCTGGAGTTCCTTTATTTACAATTATAATATCCTCTGGTTTTGGATGACTTCTAAACCAATTGTCATAAGTATCTTTAGAAACAAAACGTATTTTTTCATATGTTGGATACAAAGCATCTTCTTTTATACAATTCGTAGCAATTAAAGGAATTCCCTCATCACTTGTAGGTGCTGTTTTACCTCTGTTATCCGTTACATGAGAAATTAAGTTAGGTAAAGCTTTTATTCCCCAACTTTCAGGCATTATCCCAATGTTAACTTCCTTAAATCCTTCAGCACTCATTTTTATGCTCCTTGCCGAATTTATCTTCAGGAAACCAGTTCCAACAAAATGTTCTAGCTTTGTTTTTTACTCCAAAATTTATAAAAACACCTAATTCGTAATGCAATCCGGGGTCATTAATGAAATTTTTAATCTTTTCTCGGTCACATTTACCAGTATCTGAGTTGCTAGATTTCTTTATTTCTAAGACAAGTAGATTATTTTTGCTGCTGTCCCTTTGATGGATGATAATATCCGGAAAAACCGTTTTAGCATCTTCATCATCAGGTTTTATATCTTTAATGCAACGGGACCTCCAATCCTTAATTTTTTTGGGATTATGGAGTTTATCACGGTTGTACTCACAATCAACATCAAGAACATCAAATTCTTCAAACTCTTCTTGAATGTAAAGGGCAAGTTTGTGTGATATCGATCTTTCATTTGCATTTGCTTTCAAAAGATAGAAATCTTTCTCAAAAAGTTTATTAATTGCATTTTTAACCTTTTTTTGGATTTCTAAAGGTTCAATAGTTACTATTTCAGATTTCATACCCGATCCCCTTCAGGTTCTCCTTTATCTTGGTTTCAAGCTCCTTTGACTCCTCGAACTGTTCCCTCAGATCAGAGGTTAACCGTTTCATTTTCTCATCAAAGACTTCAGGATCCTCTTCTTCTATCTCAACCCCAACGTACCGTCCAGGTGTTAAGATGTGGCCGTGTTTTCGGACTTCTTCAAGTTTCACAGCTTTGCAGAAACCCCGAACATCCTTATATTCTCCTCCTTCACCCCTCCAGGCATGGTAGGTTTCAGCTATCTTTGAGACGTCGTCATCTGTTAATTCCCGGTGTGTTCTGTCTGCCATTTCTCCCAGTTTACGGGCATCTATGAAGAGTATCTCTCCTTGTCTGTCTCTGAATCCTTTGTTGGATTTGTCCCTTGATACGAACCAGAGGCATGCAGGTATTCCTGTGTTGTAGAAGAGCTGGGATGGTAGTGCAACCATGCAGTCCACAAGGTCTTTTTCTACTATGTTCTCTCTTATCTTGCCTTCTTTGCCTCCAGCTGACATGGATCCGTTTGCAAGGACGAATCCTGCTATTCCGTTTGGTGCAAGGTGGTGTATGAAGTTCTGAACCCATGCGAAGTTTGCATTCCTCTTAGGAGGCATCCCATACTTCCATCGGGCATCATCTTCAAGGAGTTCGCTGTTCCAGTCTTTGTCGTTGAATGGTGGGTTTGCGAGGATGTAGTCTGCCTTCAGGTCGCGGTGTTTGTCGTCGTGGAAGCTGTCTCCCCATTCGACCCTTGCATCTATTCTCCTTATTGCAAGGTTTATCCTACAGAGTCTCCAGGTTGTCTGGTTGGATTCCTGTCCGTAAACTGCAATATCGTCAAGTTTTCCCTCGTGTGCCTTAACGAACTTCTCACTCTGCACGAACATTCCACCCGAACCACAACATGGGTCAAAAACCCTGCCCTTATATGGCTCTATCATCTCAACCAGAACCTTGACTATGCTTCGGGGGGTGTAAAACTGACCTCCCTTCTTTCCCTCTGCATTTGCAAACTGACCCAGGAAATACTCATAAACACGTCCAAGGATATCTTTACTCTTGTTCTCAGAGTATCCCAATCCGATGGTTCCTATGAGGTCTATGAGTTCTCCAAGTCTTTTCTTGTTCAGGGCTTCCTTTGCATAGTTTTTGGGCAGAACCCCCTTGAGCTGACGATTCTCCTTCTCAATGGCATCCATTGCATCATCAACGTACTGACCTATCTCAGGTTTTTTAGCGTTTGCCTGAAGGTAATCCCACCTTGCTTCCTTAGGCACCCAGAAAACGTTTTCTGCAATGTACTCATCCTTATCCTCTTCTTCAGCAAGGGGATCAGCTTCAAGCTTTCCATGAAGCTCCTTAAAGGCATCAGAGATGTACTTCAAAAATATCAAGCCTAATACAACGTGTTTGTACTCTGCAGCATCCATGTTGTTCCTTAGTTTGTCAGCAGACTGCCATAACGTCTGTTCGAATCCAAGATTAGCCCCGTTAGAACTTTTACTTATGTTATTGCCCCCTATAAAAAATGATGTTAAATTATTTTTATTGAAGTTTAATCTGTATTATAGTTAATTCCACTTTCAAAGCCAAGTAATTTATCATTAAGTACTGATCAATCCTTATTTGATTAAATGATATAAAGCTTGCTATTAAAATCATAACTTCTACTATAATTTTGATTTTCCATTCAAAATCATATTTGATAGATTATTAAATAAAGATCATGTTATCGACAGAAAATTTAGAATTGAAAATTGGTGGGGGCATAGTTGTCAAAAATTATCAGGGATATTTTGTCAGGAGTCATCCTGATTTCTTGAAGGATTTTTCACATGATGAACATGTTTTCATAGTAGGAATGCAAACATCCCATGATTTCGTAGATCAAATCAACTACTTATTTGATAAGTTGGATGAAACTATGGATACCATTAAAAAACAGTCCCAGCACATTGAAGAATTAAAAATTGAAAATAAAAAATTAAAGAAACTGCACTGAATTGATGAACACATATAGCCCTACTTATCCATTTACTCCAATTTAACAGAATATCAGATTTTCACCGAGCAAAATAATTAATGAAATCCAAAAATAGTGTTTTAAGTTGAAGCAAAATCCATAGTATTACCCATATTTAGAAGGTTTACAAAAAATAGTAAGTTCAAAGATTAATTAACTTCTAAATTCAAATTAAAGTTATTATTAAACTTATTTAAAAAATATGGTGATTCTTAACATGTATAAATCTAAAATAACTTCCAATACCAATTATTCATCCAAATTTATATGAAAATTTATTTCGTTATATCGATGTATAGCGAAGTATCGACATTTTAGCTATCCCGTGGGGTACCAAACAATGCTATAACGAAGTAACAAAATTTAGTTAGCCCACAGGTTAGCAAAACGTATAGCGAAATAAATTACCATCTTAAATTTTGAATTTCAATAAACAAAAATCGCTCAAAATCATTAAATTTTAATCAATTGGTACAACCCCATACGATCATTTTAGCTCCAGATCTCAATTTTTTAAAAATTTTGATAATCTAAATTCTAAATTTCAATGGGCATTTAACTCTTGAGACTTAAGATTTAGAAAATTCTTCTAATTTTGGAGTTGAAATTAATATAACGACTTTATGGGATATTATATCTATTTATAACAAAATTATATATTGTTTCACATGTCGTAATTTCTAAAAGAAATGTGTTTATTCAATTTTTAAATAAAAAAAATAAAAAAAAATAAATTTTTATGAAGGGGTGAATGTCATGTTTTCTGAGCTGTGTCTTCCTGAATACTTTTTGGCATCATCCCTTTTTTCTGTGATATAATTTTTGAATGATTGGTCTTTGTTGATTATTGCCTTGATTTGATCATTCTGGCTTTGTATCTTTGGAATCAAATTCCTAGCATTCTTGTAATGTTTCTGCGCCTCTGCGGTGTCCCCGTTTATCTCAGATTGTATTCCTGTGTACATTTCCAGGCAGTAGTCATGTTTTAATTGGAGATATTGTCCCATGGCAAGTGCATATTCCTTTTTTATGCTTGAAGTTGAGTTACCAATCATCTCATCAACCTGCGGCTGAGTACCCACAGTTATGTTCAGCATACGTTCATACTTCACCTTAGCCTTATTTAAGTTAGATAATCGTTCCTCCGAAGTGTTGTAAGGTGCATTCAAATAAGCATCAGCCTCAGGCTGAATAATATCAACAAAATTCAAATCATACATTGAACCATAAGCACCGTTCTCATAATTTGCATTTACATTGAACATGTATGCTCCGTATACTATGAGTGCTATTGACGCGATTAAGATAACTGTAATTGTTATTGTGGATTTTTTACCACTTTCTATTGCAGCATTAATCACAGTACCAAGTATTCCACCAAATAAAGCCCAAATAGCAAGTCCTGGGATTAATATAACCATCATTACAGGTGCAGTATCACCTGAAAAGAAGGCAAACCCAAATAAACCCATAACAACTGCACACCCAACTATTAAACCCGCAGCCAGGGCATTAACCAAGGAATTAGTACTATCTGCCTCTTCTCTATAAGATAAAACAGTTCCAATACAACCAACAACAAAAGGAATTGAAATCATACCATAAGCCAAGGTATTGGAAGCCCCAAACAGGAAATAACCAACAATAGCCATAATACTACCAACTACAAGCCCACCACCAATAGCCCTCCAATACAATCTATAATTCTTATTATGTGACCAGGATTCATCGAAAACCCTTCCACACTTCTGACAACGCTCAGCATCATCAGGATTATCAGTCCAACAATTAGTACAACGTTTCATAATAAACACTCGTTTTTGTAGTCTAAAACCTTAATTTTCTATAATAACCTATTATTATAAATATTTTTATAAAAAAATTTTTTAAAGTTGGATGATAATTAAATTAAGCTGAATTAACAATGATTAGAAGATTTGAAAAGGATATATGGTTATTACTAATTTTTTTAAAATAACATGAACGATTAATGTAATAATTGAAGTATATATGAATAATTGTACAATAAAATAATAATTTTTTTAATTAATAGAAATATGATAGCTAAGCAGACAAATTTGGCTAAAAAAGATAATCCAATAAAATTAGGGTTAACATTATATCAACAAAAAAAACGGTTTAATTTTAATTCATGTAATTAATATAACAACTATAGAGTAAACAATACTAACCTGTAACGAAGTAACAAAATTTAGTTAAATAAGGGTTAAAGAAGTCAAACCCTAAGATCCATTATCTGCAACCGGGAAGAAATGGCCCAGATGGAAATCATGAGAAATCACTGTTTTTACACGTTACGGTATAGAGGGGGTGGTGTATTTTCAGGCCAAAATGAAAAAGTGGATCATGGGGGTTTGGGAATACATGAAAATCCAATAAATTTCACATATTTTTTTTTTATTGACACAAAAATTAAGTCTACAATTTGTCCCTGGGATCAGAGTGCTATCCCAACGTGCTGCAGGATCATCTGCAGTCCATCAATTCCCAGTATTCCCATGAAGGTGAAGTAGGAGATGGTAACTGCAACCAGAAGGTAACCTGCAATCAAGACGTACCCGTCCCCTTCAATGGAGCCCAGCATGAGAAAGAGAATTCCATATGCAGGTAGGAAATCTGTAAGGGGAATGGGAAGTGGCAGCATCAGGAGAAATGCGCAGATTATGGTAATTGCTGCATTAACATATCTCATAACTGGATTTCTGGTCACGATGGACAGTCTTGGTTTTGAAAACCTTTCAACACCCCTAAGGGCACGTGCCATACCATTCAGGATCTTTGAAAAGTTTTCCTTGGACACCCTGTACTCCATAACCATTTTTGGAATAACAGGACTGTTGTTAAAAATTCCTGCAATGTTCAGGAGGATTATTGCAAGTCCAAAGGGCAGACTGCTTCCTGGGATTGATACAGGTAAGAGGAAGGGTGCAACCAGTATCAGTGAGGTGATCAAGATTCCGTATTCACCAATGAGCCCTAAAAAATCTTCAAAGGATATTCCCTCCTCTGGAATATCAGATGATAGACCCCGAATAAAATCGGATATCTTAAGCTTTTTGGATGTTACTATCAAAATTTAGGCCTCTAACCTCAATCAACAAGTTATAAAATCAAAACTTCTCTTAAATTTATAGGATATACACTCTTCATCTGTTAGAGGTGAATATAAAACTTGTGAAAAAAAATATTGGATTACCGATAACATTATTAGCTGAAGCTTGGAATATAGTTAATAATCAAAATTCTAGAATATTTGACTTATCATATTGAAGGAGTAATGACGTTGCTTTACAGAGAATTTGGAAAAACAGGTGAAAAAGTTTCAGTACTTGGATTTGGATGTATGCGCCTTCCAACCATTGGTGGAAGACCCGAAAACATAGATAAAACCCTTGCAGGGAAGATGCTGACCTATGCAATTGAAAATGGTGTGAACTACGTGGACACTGCCTACCCATACCATGCAGCTTCTCCAAAGGTTGGAGGTGCCAGTGAAACCTTCCTTGGAGAATTCTTGAGTGAGGGTTTGAGGGATGAGGTTAAACTTGCAACCAAACTTCCAATATGGCTTGTAGAGGAAAAGGGGGATATGGACAGGATTCTCGATGAGCAGCTCAAGAAGCTCCAGACAGACAGGATAGATTTTTACCTTCTTCACGGTCTTCACAGGCGTTTCTGGCCAATGCTCCAGGAATATGATGTTTTTGAGTTTCTTGACAGTGCAGTTGAAGATGGCAGAATAGGTTACCCTGGTTTTTCATTCCATGATGAACTGGACTTTTTCATAGAAGCTGTGGACTCCTACAAGTGGAGTTTCTGCCAGATCCAGTACAACTACATGGACCAGAACTTCCAGGCAGGAAGAAAAGGCCTTGAATATGCAGCAAAGAGGGGGCTTGGAACTGCAATTATGGAACCCCTCCGTGGAGGATGTTTAACCCGGAACATTCCAGAGGATATCCAGGCCATATGGGATAGGGTAGAGACTAAAAGAAGTCTTGCAGAATGGGCCCTCAGATTCCTCTGGGACCAGGAGGATGTGAACCTCGTTATAAGCGGTATGAACAGCATGGAAGATGTTGTTGAGAACGTGGAAATTGCAGAGCGTGGAATTCCAGATTCACTGACTGAAGATGAGAGAAACCTCATAGATGAGGTCCAGGAAGCCTACAGCTCCAGGGTTCATGTTGGATGCACAGGGTGCAACTACTGCATGCCCTGCCCAGAGGGTGTTAACATTCCTCTGAACCTGAGCCTCCTGGATGATGTTTACATCTACGAGAACCTTGATAAACCATCTGGAAACTACTTCCACCTTATGGGCCGTAAGATGAGTGCGGGTTACTGTACAGAGTGCGGTGTTTGTGAGGAAAACTGCACGCAGAACCTTCCAATAAGAAAGTACCTCAAGGAGACCCGTGAGACATTTGAGAAATCCTCCAACTGAATTTCTGAGAATCCATGAAAAAAATGAATCTTAAAATAAGTGAAGAGTTAATTTAAATAGGATTAAATCTGTATTAAATATAAAATCCGTTGTAAAATGAATAATTAAGGGAAATATCCAGATTTCCCTTTACCATCCTCTTTTTTGTAGTTTTTGGTTTTCTGGTATTGTGCTGATTTCGAGTCCGGGCATTGCTTTTCCGAGGTTGGTTGAGACTTGTGCGATTAGTTCTGGGTCTGTGTAGTGTGCTGTGGCTTGTACTATTGCTTTTGCTACTATTTCTGGGTTTTCTGATTTGAATATTCCGCTTCCTACGAATACTCCGTCTGATCCGAGTTGCATCATGAGTGCTGCGTCTGCTGGTGTGGCTACGCCTCCTGCTGCGAAGTTGACAACTGGTAGTCTTCCTTGTTTTGCTGTTTCTTTGACAAGTTCGAGTGGTGCTTCTTCTTTTCTTGCGACGGCCCAGAGTTCTTCTTCTGTTTTGTCTTTTAGTTCTCTGATGGTTCCTTGTATTACGCGCATGTGTCTGACGGCTTCTACGATGTTTCCGGTTCCTGCTTCTCCTTTGGTTCGTATCATGGCAGCTCCTTCGTTTATTCGGCGTAGTGCTTCTCCCAGGTTTCTTGCACCGCAGACAAAGGGTATGGTGAACTGTGTCTTATCGATGTGATGTTTTTCATCTGCAGGAGTTAAAACCTCACTCTCATCGATCATGTCAACACCCAGGGACTGGAGCACCTGTGCCTCTACGAAGTGGCCAATACGGGCCTTGGCCATAACCGGAATGCTAACGGCGTCGATGATCTCCTGAACCTTGGATGGATCCGCCATACGTGCAACTCCACCAGCAGCACGTATATCCGCAGGCACACGTTCAAGGGCCATAACAGACACAGCACCAGCATCCTCAGCAACAGCCGCCTGCTCAGCATTCACAACATCCATAATAACCCCACCCTTAGTCATCTTAGCAAAACCCTTCTTAATAACCTCAGTTCCATGCAACATAATATAATTCCTCCATTGATCTTATTTTAAATTTATTTTTTTCTTAAAATTCTATTGTTAAATGAAAATTTCTTAAATAAAATTTATTATCTTTATTTTAATTCCATTTTTGGGAATATAAGGTTTGAGTTGTTTTTAAATTATCTGGATTAAGAACATCATATTATACTTCAGATTTATTTTAATCTAATTTCATTTGTTGGTTTAAATTCTTTTTTATTATTCGTTGCGAGTGTGATTATATTTTGATTGATTGTGATCTATATCATTGAAGATGAAAAAGATTTTTTTATATGTTTATCCCTATCAATTATTATCCATTCTAAGAAGATGTTTTCCCAGAAGAAGATGTTTTGCAAAAAAAAGAATGGTTCTAGTTATTTCAAAAAAAAGGGGTTGTTATGAAAAAAAAGTATTTATGGATAATTTTTAGATAATACTTATTTCATCCCCAATTTCAACTTTACCACCTTTTATCACCCTGCAAAAGATTCCTTCCCTGGGCATTATACAGTCCCCTACCTTTCTACCTATTTCACATGGACTGTGACATTTTTTGCCTATTTGGGTCACTTCAAGAACTGCATCTTGACCTGCAGAGAGTTTTGTTCCCAGAGGAAGGGGTGTAAGCTCTATACCATGGGTTGTGATGTTTTCTGCAAAGTCTCCAGGCTTGACATCAAGCCCCATTTCCCTCATCTTGTCTATGCTTTCAATTGCAAGGAGGCTGACCTGTCTATGGGTTTTTGGGCTACTGTGAGCATCTCCTGAAAAACCCTGGTTTTCCATGAGAAACCCCTTTCCAATGTTTTTCTTTTTGGTGCCCTTCTTGGTGCTTGTGCAGACTGCCACTATCTGTGGTAACGGTTTTGTGGTTGAAATCATGTTTAACACTTGATTAAAGGATTATGATGATTTTAAGTGTGGTTGTGGTTTGAATATTCAGGTTCTATCTAAAATTTCATCCCATCTTATTCTTCAACACTTTTTTTTATCCAGTTAATCTAACTATTTATCCTTTTATTTTTTATTTGGAACTTTTTATTCCAGCTCAAGTTGATGGATCTGAATTCAGTTTTTCAATGATTATTTCTGCAGCCTTTTCTCCAGAGAGAAGCATTCCACCGAAGGTTGGTCCCATCCTTGGTTTTCCGTAGGTTGTTGCTACTGCCATTCCTGTGACAAATACTCCAGGGTAAACTTCGCTGGTGTTTTCAACAACTGCATCTTCGGATTTTTCAACCCACATAGGTTCGAAACCTTCAGTTTTAACGAGTCCACGCTGTTCCAGTGATTTTACAACCACTGCATCGTGTCCTGTTGCATCGATGACTATTTTGGATTCAATTGCAACAGGGTCAACACAGGTTATTGCCCTTGGAAGTGCTGAGACCGGTGTCCAGTTTATGACCACACCTGCAACTTTATCTTCCCTTACAACAACATCATCAAACTTGGTCATGTTTATAACCTTTGCACCTGCATCCATTGCTGCTGCTATGAGTTTTGAACATGCGTGTGGTCCGTCAGCAACGTAAAGTCCGTCCTGAACTTTTTTGTAGGGTGCTCCTACTTCATCGAGGATCCTCTGGCCTGGTTCTCTGACAGTTAACTTGTTCATGAGGTATCCGCCAATCCAGAAGCCTCCACCGAGGTAGTTGTTGCTCTCCACGATGAGGGTTTTAACACCGTTTTCTGCAAGTCTTTTTGCGGCTATAAGTCCGCTTGGACCGGCTCCTATTATTATTACATCGCTTTCTATGTAGTCCAGGAATTCTTCTGCAAATCCAGATACAATTGCCTTTGTCACATCTTTTTCAGATACCTTCGAGAATATCTCCATCTTTTGATCCTCCTAAATAATATATTTTTTTGAGTTTAATGATGTTGAAGGATGTTCCATGTTTTTACATGGACTTTTTGAGTGGTGTTGCTGATTTTTTAGGTACCTTTAAAAATTCATCACTGGATATGAAATCAGGTTCTGAAATCAATCATCCAGTTCTAAATCCAGTCTTTTAAGGGTGGAGAATACTTCTTCAAGTTCTGTGTCCATACAGATTTTTTCCTGGGTTTCAAGGACTGTTTCAAGGACTGCATTTGTTTCAGGGTGTTTTGGGGCTGCTGAACATCCGCTGTCAGGAAGTATGGATATGTCGTAGGTTCCTATCTTCTTGCCAATCTCGGATATTTCAAGCTTGTCCAACCCGATCAAGGGACTTAATATGGGCATTGAAGTTGAATGCCTTGTTGCAAGTATGTTTGGAAGCGTCTGAGATGCCACCTGCCCTACACTGCTCCCTTCAATGATTGCAAATGCTTTTTCACGTTCTGCAAGTTTTTCTGCAATTTGGTACATTCCACTCTTACAGAGGACACATGTCATCCTTGAAGGAGCTTCTTCCTCACATTTCTGGAGGAAACCTCCATAGTTTACCTGGTAAAGTCTTAAATCAGATCCTGCAGCATATTCCTTGAGTTTCTTATAGATCTTGATGATCTTCTCATTGGAACCTGATGTGTAGGGACAGTTGTTGAAGTTGAGTATTGTAAGGTCACATCCTCTCTTCATCATGAGAAATGATGCTACTGGAGAGTCTATTCCTCCAGATACCAGTGAAACCATTCTTCCCTGAGTACCCAGTGGTAATCCACCAATTCCCTGGATCTTCTCATGGAATATGTATGTTCTTTCATCTCTGACCTCTATGTTGAGTTTGAAATCAGGATTTGAGAGATTTACAGGCGCACCTGTTAATTCAACAATAACTGAACCGCAGAATCCTGCCATTTCTCTGCTTGAGAATTCATGAGTTCCAACACGTCTACATTTCACTGCAAATGAGTTTTCAGGTGAAAATTCATTCTTATCAATCAGATCTTTGATATACTCTTCAACTGTTTTCCTGATGGCATCATGGTCAGTCACAGTTTCCACTGTTGGACTGAATGAAACTACTCCACATATTTTTTTAAGGGATTCTACAGCACTTTCGGGATCTTCAGGGAAGAGGAATATTCTGCCCTGATTTAAAACTATTTTACCATCAACAACACTTTTAATATTTGATATAAGTTTTCTTTCAAATCTTTTCCTTACTTTAGGACTTTTTACTCCTATTTCACCGTATCTAATAATTATTGGCTTGTTTTTTTCCATTATTTAGTCCCCTTCTAATCAATAAGAATTATACTAAAATTATACTGCAGTACATTAAGATCGTGATTCAATTTAAACACCAAGGGATATCCTCGGTATTGAAATCCTTTTTAAGAACTTCCAGCATAAACCTTTTTGAAGTTTCATTGAAATATTGTTTTTTTGAAGTTCAAACTCCCTGGATAACCTTAATACTTTTTATTTGTCCTTACTTGTTAATATTTCCTTTTCAAGGATATGATTGAATCTTTTTTTTGTTACAAACTTTTTGTTACAAACCTTATAAAAATGGATTGTTTCCCCTTTTCAAGGGGATTTTGGCCATTAGATAAGTTCCAACTGCAGTTTAATTCCACTTATTTTTCCTATTTCAAGGGATTTGGTCGGTGCAAGGAATAACATCCAACAAACATTAATTAACAATTGTTATATAACTATCGTTACATATAAATGTTTTGCTTAGATGTTTTCCCCTTTAAAAGAGGAAAGGAGTTATTTTAAGGTCTCTGAAAATCTTTAAATTTTAAAATTTTTCAGTAAAATTTTCTCAGAAGATTTAACCATGGTTATATAACAATCGTTATATTTTGTTCTATAAAAGAGTTGCGGTTGCAGATCAAAAAAAGGAGAAAATTCCAGATTTCAAGGATCCAATCCATCTTTTTTCAAGTGTTTCAAATAAAAAAAAAGTGGAGTAATATCTATTTCCTTGCCCTTGCAACCTTCCTTGCAATAACAAGTTCACCTATGGCTATGAGTCCCACAAAGAACTTTTCAAGACCACCAGTTGCCCATATTGCTTCTCCAAAGGTTGAATTTTTAATACGCTCCTCGTAGTCCTTGGCCTTGATCCTTTCACCTGTTTCTCTTTTGGTTACAAGTGCAGCTGCTTCCATGAGCTCATCCCAGCTTACACCCTTCAATTCACTTTCCATTGCCTCAAATATTTTGTAGACCTTGATTTCGTAGAGGTGGGAGAGTGTTTTAAGTATGTTGTAGGATCTTATGATACCAACAACAACCCCCTCATCGTTGAGAACTGGTATGCTAACAACCTTGTATTTTGAGGCCTTTAAAACTGCAACTCTTGCAGGATCATACTCCTTGACACAAATTGTTTCTTCTGGAGGATACATAACCTCTTTAACACTTTTTTTACCCTCTCTAAGAGCCCGCATAACGTCAAGTGAGGTTATCCAACCTATAAGTTTCATCTCACTGTCTAGAACTGGGCTTGTGAATTTTCTGTACTTCTCCATTCTAATTGATACATCTGTAATCTTTTCTTCAGGTGAAACATATACAAATTCATCATCCATCATTTCTCTGGCTTTCATTAGACAACCTCTCAAATTTTAATGCTCCAACAGGACATTTTTTAGAACAAACCTCACATGATATGCATTTATCTTTAGATAGAACCACTTCATCATCCTCGAGTTTTATTGCATCCACTGGACAGTTCTCTTCACACACACCGCATGCAACACAGAGGTCATCATCCACAAGAAGTTCTTTCTGTTTAATAACAGGCCCTAATTTTCTTTCAAGTTCTACTGCACTTTCTGGACAGACATTTGCACATGCACCACATCCAACACAAGCATCATCGTCTATAATGGCTGTTTCACCTTCAGGAACTGTTATTGCATTGGTTGGACAGAATTTAGCACATGTACCGCAGGAGTTACATTTACCTTCATCCACTGAAATGTTTTCCATGCATAGGGTTCTGTGTGGAACCTCAACATCATGTAAGTTGTAGGTAACATCATCTTCAACAGTGGATGTGCCCTCGATTACATGCACAGCTTTTACAGGACATGTTTGGGCGCAAATTTCACATTTAACACAGTTTTCAAGTATTTTTGCAGGTCTGGTTGATTCTGCATCAGCTATGGCATCAACAGGACACTCCTCAGCACAGAGGTTGCACCTTACACATTCTGGGGATATGGTTATGAACTTCTGTTTGAGGGAACATTCCTCAATTTCAGGTTTGAAGTCCTCAACATGCTCCATATCCATTGATTTGGAAACAACCTCCCCCTCAAGAGCATCCTTCTTCTTTTTAAATGTTATATCCATAATCACACCTTTAAATTTTAGTCAACAAGTTAATATACGTGATCTTCAATGTTATTCCCATTAACTCATTAGATGCCTTATTTAACTCCTTTTACTATTTAATATTCTATATAATATTCCTTCCTATTAAAAGTTAAGAACACCACTACTATTACTTTTCTTGCTCTGTTTTCTGATATTAATATGAAGGTATATCATAATTTCTATTTAATGATAACCTCACAAGCAAAATTAGAAAAAATAGATCAAATATTCAATTATTAATTGACCTTGAGATTCAGGCCCACCCAACTTTGGGTATATACAAATATACTGTATATACAGTCCCCAAGATACCCTTGATTACTTACTTAATTTTTTTATTATTTTTTTATCAAAACATTTTTTTTATGTAATTTAAATATCATAACAATGGTTGAATTGATTTATAAGATTGGAGTTTTAGGGCATGATTAACGTAAAAGTCATTAAAAAAGTTGAAAAAAACAAAAACATTATTACAGAAACCTCTTTCTCAGATCCTGCAGATATTATCTTAACTTATCCCACACCTGAAATGAACTTTATGACCTACTGGAATGAATATGATGAAATATTTAAGAATATACAAAATGGAATAATCATATTTAAGCCTATAAATAATGGAGAAAATTTTATAGTAAAATATTGTAATCCATCCATCATATCATCCATACCACGTAATAGAGAAAAAATCATAGGAAAAAAAATCACAGAATTATTCCCTAAAATAAATGAAACAGGTATTCTAAAAAGTATAAAAGAAGTAAATAAAACCAGTAAACCCTGCAATTGTGATATAATCATAAATGAAGATAACAAACTAAGACACTGGTCCGAAAACCACATCTCCAAACTAAGCTCAGACAATATCCTCCTTGTTCACAACCGAATCACAGAACTAAAAAAATACAAAGAACTCTACTTAAATACAATTAATAATTCTGAGCATGCTATAGCAATATTCCAAAAAAACCACATCAAACTAATAAACAATAAATTCTCCCAGATAACAGGTTACTCCCCAGAAGAAATCTACAACATGACCCCAAAAGATATAAATAAAATTTTCTCAAAAAACCCGACAAATAATATAAAATGTCTAAATGAACTAATCACAGGTAAAGATATATTTAAACAAAAAGAATTCATCTTTACCCACAAAAATGGAGAAAAACGTTGGGTGAACTGCCATTCCATCCGAACAAAACATAACAACCAACCTGCTGTTCAAATAACATTAATAGACATAACAGAACGTGTAAAAACACAAAAAGAACTAAAAAAAGCTTTAGCTGAAAAAGAGTTATTAATGCGTGAAATGAACCACAGAATCAAAAACAACCTGCAACTAATCATAAGTTTACTTAGTTTACAATCCAATTATGAAACAAGTTCTGATCCTCAGGAAATTTTAAGAAAAGCTCAAAGCAGAATCAAATCCATGGCATTAACACATGAAAAAATCTACAAATCATCAGATCTAAAACATATCAATATTAAAAGGGCTTTCACCAAATTTACAGAAGAAATATTCAATATTTATAATGTAAACAAAACAATTACACTAAATATGGATGTAGAGGATTTAGAAATAGAAACAGACACTATAACACCATTACTATTAATTATCAACGAACTACTAACCAACACCATAAAATACGCATTCCCCCACAACGAAAAAGGCACCATAAACCTAACCCTCAAAAGCCAAGAAAACAACCTAATATTAACCTACTTTGACAACGGAATAGGAATACCCGAAACAATAGACATACACAACTCAAAAACATTAGGCTTAACCTTAATCAATAGTTTAACCTCACAAATCAATGGAACCCTACAACTAACAAAAAACCCAAAAACAACCTACACCATCACATTCAAAGAACAAAAATACAAAAAAAGAACCTAAACCTACGCCCACCGTCTGGGCAGTTTTATCCACAGGGTACTGAGGTAAAATTATGGCAACTGTTCCAAAAACAGATGAAACCATGATAAAATGTACTTGCAGCACCTGGTCCCACCTACAATGAATGCATGCAAAACAGAAAAACTAGGAGTATTCTGCTCTGTAGGTGACGAAATAAGATGCTTCGAAAAACAACAAGGATGAAAATGCCAAGACTGCACAATTTCCTCAGACTACAACTTCTCAACAATATACCGCTGCAAAGATGGATCCCCACAAATAAAAAAAAAAAGAACTTTTCCTCCCTTTTTTTCTTTAACTTTTAAAAACTTTTCTAACAAAAAATTATTAAATCTTTGATTTTAAATCTATTAATGGACATTTAATAATTATAAAATTGATTATAAGCTGATTTCTTCAAGTCTTGATGAATCTGGAAGTCCCTCCGTTGCACCTTTCATCTGTACGGAGCAGGCCGCAACGAAGTTACCAATCTGGGCAGATTTCTGGATGCCCTCACCCCTGATGAATCCATAGATAAATCCTGCGTTGAATGCATCTCCAGCTCCTGTTGTATCAACACATCTAACCTTTAGTGCATCTATAAAATGGGAGGATCTGCCGTCTGTAACGTATGCACCTTTATCTCCACGTTTCACCACAACAACCTTTATTCCATAGTCAAGGAGTTTTTTACTTCCCTCTTCACATGTAAAATGGGATGTTTCATTGTTTTTTAAAAGATGCTTCAACTCCACCTCGTTTATTAGGAGTATATCAGTTTTTAGGAGAAATTTTTCAAGAAAATCCAGACCCCTCTCTATGTACAGCATTCCAGGATCAAAGCTCACAACTACACCTTCAGGAATTTGATTTAAAATCTTCTTTTGAGACTCAGTGGATTGTTTGGAGGTATTTGAGACAAAGGAGGTTAGGTGAAGTACACCTGCACCAGGGATGTAATCACCTTGAATTTCATGGGATTCTATCAGGTCGTTTACCCCTGGATCAACGTAGAGTGCCCTTTGACCCTCCTCATCAACGAATCCTGATACTGAACCGCTTCTACCTTCTGGAGCCAGTATCACCCCATCTGTGTTGACATCCTCATTTTGCAGGTTCTGAAGCAGGATTTCTCCTTCACGGTCCCCTGCTACTTTACCTATGAATCCTGCTTTCAGGCCAAGCCTTGAAAGCCCGACAATTGTGTTGGCTGCTGAACCTCCACAGGATTCTGTTAAACCTGTTATGTACGCTTCTTCATCCATGCCCGCTATTTTATTCACTCTGTAGAGCTTGTCAAGGTTAAGGGCTCCAAATCCTACAACATCAAGATTCATTCAAACAGCTCTTTAAGTTGTATGTTGTAATCTCCCAGTTTTCCCTGATAGTTTCCTGCAGAGACTTTTAAAACATCATCAAAGTTCATTACAGCTTCAATACCCACTTTCATAGCTTCAAACACTGATCCCATGTTCAAACCATTTATCACGATCTCTGGAATGTAACCCACACCTCCAGGGACCATTGACTCTTCTTGAAGTGTTTTTTTAAGGGATGGACAGTATGGATGGTTGGTTGTTGGTCCTATCCAGGGATAATTCGTTTCAGGTTTTGAGGCTGCAGAACAAATATCAAATGGAGCTATAACTCCTTCAACTTCTTCTATGGCTTTGAGTGCGGCTCTTCCAGCTTCAAGCACGGCCTCCTTGCTACTGCACATGTACCAGAAGTTGGCACCCATAACACCATTCATGTAACCTAATTCCCTTTCTATCTTGAAATCCGGTATTGCAATTGGCACCACTATCATATCTCTTCCGTAGAGGTTTTCCTCCCATTCATAGCCGTCACCGCAGTGTCCGACCTGTTTCATGGTGCCGATTTTACCTGCAGGATCCACAGATGCATCGAAAAGGCTTGTGAATGGTTTTACCAGTATGTCCTGCCTTATCCTGTAGGACAGTTCCACTTCGAACTTTTGGATGTTGTTACTGTTGTACCAGAACTGGAGTATGGCACCTTTTCTGCCGTCAGGAGTTTTTGAACCATCTATAAATGATTCCACACCCCCCTCAACCCTTCCAATAACTGTTCCAGGTGTTGATGTGGCATCGTATGCTGCTCTTTTAAGTGTTTCTTCATCATCTGCTGTTACAATGACCCTTGAGCATATGCCCTTAAATGCTTCGCAGTAGGTGTCTTCAAGTTTAGATTCTATCTTAGATTTCATGCTCATCCTTACATCTTCCATTTTATTTTACTAATCCACTTACCTTAGGGGAGTATTTTTGGATTTTATCCCAACCCTCCAATGGCTTTGCCCCTCACTTCCTTACGGAATTTGGTGCTTTCATCTATTAATCTGTCCATGTTGTCACAGTTTACAACTTCAACCTGGGGTAGTTTATTATTTAAAACTTTTTCTGCAAGTTTTGGGTTGATAAAACCACTTTCAAGTGCAGTTTCCGGGTCTTTATAGTATGAAACCACAAAATCCAGTACAGTGTCCGTACCGTACCTGTTGAATACATCTGCAAGTACAGATGTTATTGCAGTGTTATCAGCTATTACTGCTATTTCTGCTTCGGGTAGGGCATATTCATTCCCGTTGAATGATACTGAAATTCCACCATTTGTATTTGCAAATCTCAAAGGCTGAACATCGGTTATGCTGTCTCCAATGTAGAATAGATCCGAAGCCTTCAAATTGAATCTGCGGATTATGTCCTGAATTGCCTCTTTTTTACCTTCACCACCAACAGGATGAACAGATTCCATTATTCCACCAATTTCCATTGAGGGAATATTTTTCCAGAATATTTTATCAAGTACTTCAAACTCGGGGTTTTCAACTATGGTTCTTCTAAATTCCCTGAGTTTTTCTGCTTCATCTGGATCTACGTTGAATCTGTCCATGTCGAGTTTCGTGGAGTAGGTGTTTTCATATGGAAAACCTGTTCTTCTGCAGAGGGCTTCGATGTACTGCTCGTAACTGGTGCTGACTATGAATGAGGGCATTGTGGAACTCACGAATTTGAGTGTTTCAACCGCACCCTTAAGCAGCATAACATTTTCAGCTGAAAAATCTATTATGGTCTGATTATCCGCCCCATATGCCTTTAAAAATGGGGTTATTAATTTTAATGTTCCCCCTGCATTGTATCCATCTCTCTTTACAACATCAACAAGGACGTCATCGTATCTGCTGATTATTTCAAAAAATTTTTCTCCATCTTCTATGAAGTGACCTGAAAGTTCAAATGCATTGTCATTTGTTGATATTGGTCCTTCACAGTCGGAAACAAAGAACTTTTTCCCCAAAATTTATCCTCCCATTCATCGTAACACAGGTAGTTGTTAAAAAAAAATTGAATTCCATTTCATGTGGATCCATTTAACCAATGGTAATATTTTCTAAATTTAAGATATTATAGTTTTGTGTGGCCTGCTGATTCCTGCAGAAAAAAGTTATCTTTCCAATTCTAATTTAATGGCATTTACAGGACATATTGATTCACATTCACCACATAAAATACATTTATCATTATCAACCTTTATTTTATCATTTTCAAGGCTTAATGCATCCACAGGACATTTCCTAACACAAACTCCACATGCCTGGCAGGAGTTATCATCTGGAATAACTGAGCCACTGCGTGGGCCTGTAAGCCTGTTTCTGACGAAGAGTATTTTATCATCATCCACCTGGAAAAGTTCTTCCTGCAGATCTATGGCATCAAATTTACAGCTTTCAACACATTTTCCACAGAAAACACATTCTGGACTTATATGCACTGGTGATGGCATTTCAAGTTCTATGCACTTAACTGGACATTCATCTATACAGGCACCGCAGCCTATGCAGTTCTCATCAACAACCTTTATCTCCCTTTTAGGGTTTACTGCGTTGATAATATCCTGGATATCAGTTATCTCCAATCCTGAATCAACCATTTCTTCTATCTGGGCTTTAATGGTTTCAGTTACATCTTCTTTGAACTCTTTTTCCTCATGACTGAAACTGGCATCACGTGCAACTCTGTTTAGGATGCTGTTTACTCTGACTGAATCCTTTGAGAGTTTGCCTGTTTCTTTTTCAAGAAGTTCAGAGATTATTTCCATGGTCTTGATCTTGCTGAATGTTTGATAGGCCCTCTTTCTTGAGGAGTACCTTATGGCTGAGGATGGGCAGACATTCATACACTCCTCACATCTGGCACAGTAAGCCGGATTTATGTAGGGCAGTTTGCTGACCTCTCCAACGTTAATGGCTCCCTTGGATGGGCAGACCCTTGTACATGTCATGCAGCCTATGCAGTTTTTCTGGTTCACAACAATGGCCTTTCCACCAACAACGGATCTTGGAAGTATTTCACCGTACTTGATTGCCTCTGTTGGACAGACACGTGAACAGTAGCCACATCTAACACATTTATCTTCATCTATTACACTGTGGGCTTCCTCCCCTCCAGAGGCCACAAGTTGAATGGCTCCTGTTCTGCAGGCCTGAACACATGCTCCACATCTCCTGCAGAGTTTGGGATTTATGTTGGGAATGTTTTCCCTTATAGGCTCTGAGAGTGTTGTCTGCATCTTTATTGCATCGTAGGGACATGCTTCTCTGCAGAGTACACAGCCCACACATTTATCATCGAGTTCTATATGGTTGTCTGGGGGTATTTCATGGAGGGCATCCGCTGGACATGATTGAAGGCATGGCCTCTCTGTGCATTTCTCACATTTGGAGTTGTCCACCTCATACTCCACCTCTATTTCCCTGAGGGGTTTGTAGGATTTTTTATTATTTTTAGAAGTTTTAGCAGTTGTTGACATTTGTTATCAACTCCTTATTGGTAACTGTGAAGCTTTCAAGGTTATATGGATGACATCCTTTTCATCAAGTTCTGGGGAGGTTTTATCCAGGAGGAACCTTGCAACGTAGTAACCTGCAACACCAAAGGGACATGTCTGATGACATATGCTGCACCTTAAACATTTATCAGGATTTCTCTGGACTCCTTTCTCTTTATCGTAGGTTATTGCACCTGATGGGCATTCATCAACACACAACCTGCAGTTGGTACATTTTTCCCCATCCCATGTTATGATCCTGAGTTTTAATCTGTCTGTTATCTTTTCAATGAGATCCAATATGAGTTCATCATTTGGAATTATTTCACGGGCCTCTTCCATGAGCTTTTCTATGGACATGTCCATCTTGAAAAGACTCTTAGGGTCATCGTAAAGTTTTAGTTCTTTGATGGTTTCCTGTTGAGATTCTATTGTGGATTCAAGGGTGTTAACAATTAATCGTATTACTGCCTTTTGTTCCTCAACATTGGCTATGTATATTCCCTTTATTGCACCCTTTACAGGGCATGTCTTCAGACAATCTCCACATGCTATGCACTTGGTCTGGTCTATGGATATCTTGTTGTCATCTTTAACTATGGCACCCTCAACCTTACAGGCATCCATACATTTTTTACAGCGGATGCAAAGGTAATCATCAATAACGAACATTTTATCCACGGGAAGGATGGTGAATTCTTCCCTTATGAGGTGATTCTCACCGCAGGTTAGGGTTTTAGGATCCGTTGGACATACTTCGGCACAAAACCCACACCTTATACAGCCCCTGTTGTTTATAACAGGATAGGTAGCACCTTCTTCTTCAGCACTGTCCTCATCCCTGACGAGTTTTATTGCCATTGGCGCTGGACATGCTGCTGTGCATGCACCACAAGCTATACAATATTCTTTATGAACTTCAGGGAAGTTTCGAAACCTTGACGGTACTTCCATTATCTCTGGATCCGTTTTGGCTGCTGCAAAGTTTTCAGCCCAGGACTTTCTTGCAAATTCGTATAGATACCATATTACTGAGGACATGTTTAAACCATCTTTTTTTATTTTATGAGTTGACTAAATTTTATATGAGTTGAGTAACAGTTGATTAAATTCAGCTGGATTTCCTTAAATATGAATAAATATTGATCTTCAATTTGATTTCAAATTTGTTAATTATTTTTTAAATTAAATCCCAGAAACTTGGGCCATTCCATCAAATTTCACTTCATGTACTTGACGTTGTGAGCTCCATGGAACTCCTGGTTTTTCCCAGATTCATCAAGGATAACAACCCTTTCTGCACATGCTACACATGGATCACTAGATGTGTAGGTTGCAACTGCATCTGCAACTGTTGGAATGTTGGGTAACATGTACTTTGCACAGGAGTCTATGTTCATTATGCTTGGTGTTCGTATTGAAATGTGTTTTATGAGGTTTCCATTGGTCTCCACCATGTAAGAAACTTCACCACGTGGTGCTTCATTTCTCCACTCTGTGTATCCTGCAGATATATCTATCTTCTTACGGACATCACCCCGGGGCAGATCTTCTATAACCTGTTTTATGAGTGCTATTGATTCTGTTACTTCATCAAATCTGTTCATGGTACGTGCGAAGTTGTCTCCCTCCTTTCTCCAAACCGTGTGGAAGTCAAGGTAGTCCTGGTAGGTTGGATGGTCCTCCCTGCAGTCATGCTTCAGGCCTGATGCCCTTCCTATTGGCCCAACTGCACGGCCCTTTATTGCCTCTTCCTTGGTCATTATTCCAACACCCTTGGATCTTAAACCGAGTAGTGGTCCGTGTTCAAACATCTCAACGTATCTATCGAAGTCCTTCTCAAGGTTCTCGATGATCTGGAGTACTGGGTCTAGGTGGGATTGTTTAACATCCATTCTAACTCCACCCACAACGTTCCAGCCCATGTTAACCCTGTTACCTGTGAGTAACTCTATTGCATCCATAATGGGTTCTCTGAGTGCCAGCATGTTCATGAAGAGTGTTTCATGTTCAAGGGCTTTGAAGAAGGTTGAATTTGCAATGAGGTGGCTCTGGATTCTGTCGAGTTCGTTTGTCAGGACTCTGAGGTACTGTGCTCTTGGTGTGACCCTTTCGCCTGCAATTTTTTCAAAGCTTTCTGCAAAGGTCTGGGTGTGTATGTAGGAGCATATTCCACATACCCTTTCAGAGAGGAATATTCCCTTCTGCCAGGTTTTTCCCTCCATTATTCTTTCTATACCCCTGTGAACGTAACCATAATCTACCTCTGCACTTAAAACCTTTTCTCCCCTTGTTTTAAGTTTTAATCTTAGTGGTTCTTTAAAAGCTGGATGTATTGGTCCTAATGGAATTATCATCTTTTCTGCCTCCCTCTGGCTGCTATTGCATCTGGGCCAACTGCCAGTATTGCTGCGAGAATTTCTGATGGTCTTGGTGGGCATCCTGGAATCTCTGCATCCACTGGTATGAAGTCAGATACTGGTGCGTATATACTACAGCCTTCCTGATTAAAAACATCCCCTGAAAGTGGGCAGTTTCCTATTGCAACCACTATTTTTGGTTCTGGTGCCTTGGCATATATTCTCTGAAGTTTATCCTTCCACTGCTCTGAAACTGCACCTGTAACCAGTATGACATCTGCTTCCCTGGGGTTTTGATGTACGTAGATACCGTACTGTTCAAGATCGTAGCGTGGTGACATGAGGGCAACAACTTCTATGTCACAGCCGTTGCATCCCCCTGTGTTTATGAGACAGACATGAATTGAACCGCTTCTTACAATGTCTTTAAGTGACTTTACCATTTCCTTACCTCATCAAAAATTCTAATAATTCATTTCTACCTTTATTTATGGCTTCATCATAATTTTTTCCGTCATAAACTACTTCAGAAGTTATTTTAATTTCTATTTCATCTGTTTCCTCTTCTGTGAGGATTTCCATAACATCTGTAAGCCAGCACAATCTGAGATCCGAGTGCACCTTCTCCCGGGTGCAGTTGAACTTGGCAGATTCAAATCTGGCGTGTAGTGCTTCCAGACTTGACATGTCCAGGTGTTTCATGAGGATCTCCTCGAACTGTTCTGGTGGTATTTTAAGTTCCTCTGCCATTGGAATAACAACATCTTCCTGCCACTTGTAACTGCGTATTATCCTCTCTTTCATGACCCTCAAGAGTTTATCATCCTTATCCATGAGATCTTCAGATGGGGAGAACTGATCCTGGTTTTTGGAATCATTTTCAGGGTCTTTTATGTGATCGTTCATATTAAAACCGTCCCTAATATCCATATTATGGCTGCAACTGCAAATCCTGAAACTGTTTCATACCTTCCATATCCTGGTCTCATTCCAAGAACCATTGCAATTAAAAAAACACCTATTGTAATGGATACGTAAGATGGAATCACAAATGCCAGGAGCTGGCTGTTCACTGCAAGCACCCAACCAATTATCGCAAGTACCAGAGCCGCAAAATCAATTTTCTGGGCTCCAAATGGTGACTTGTATTTTTTGTAGCTCAATACAAGACCAGCAACTGATCCTATTACAAATGAAGTTACGTAGACAAGATAAATTATTTGATCCATGTTTTATCACCGTTATGCAGGTCTGTAAAGGTATATGAAGGAACATATGAACCCTATAAGAACTATGATCATGGCCCAAGTTTCTGCATTCTCTGAGAAATGGTTTGCATTCTTTTTGTATTGAAGTGCCGTTAATATTAGTATGAGAAACACTGCAACAGTCAGTGGTATGACAACCATCCACTGCAGGAATGCAGCAAGTCCACTGGCAAGTACAGCTCCAGAAACAGCCAGAGCCATGAAAAATATGGTGTCTTTTTCTTGTTCTTCCATTTTGAATTCCCCTTAAAAATCCTGATGAATTCCCTATTTTTAAGTTTTGGTTAATTGGATTTTTGATTGAAGTGACCAATGAAAATTTTTTTTAAATTGGTTGAATTTTATTAAATCTATGTTTCAAATGAATTTTTTTTCGTGAAATATTTTTTTGTGAAATAATATGAAAATATTTTTTTAAAGTTATTTTAAAGTTATTTTAAAGTTATTTTAAAGTTATTTTTTTTTGTTATATGAAATTTTAAAGTACAGGCATGAGTAACAGTGAACCCACAATTCCAAGGAATGCCAGGGACACCTGGAGCATTACTGAATGGTTTGGATTTAGAAGTGGTGTTGTTGCACATATGAATGCTGTTACCGCCGTTAAAATAACCATTCCAACCAGGTAGCCGATCACTCCAAGGGGTCCTATGAAAACTGTCAGGAATATCCATAGGAGCATGTACCATGCTATTGACTCTGATATCATCAGATATCCTCTTAAGAGTCCGAAGTGTTCTGTTTCATACCCTGAAATAATATCCTTTCCCTTGGTTATTGCAAATGGGGAGTAGGGTGCCTTTGAAAGTATCAGCACGAAGAACATCATTGCAACAAGTGGCAAGCTGTAGATTAATGGTCCGTGAATGGATTGGTAACTTACTATTTCACTGATTCCCATGGTACCTGTTTTCAGGTAGATGAGTATTATAACTGCAAATAATGGTACTTCAGCTGCTGCTGAGAAAACTGCTCTGACACAGCTGAGTTTACCGTAGGGTGAACCTGATGAGGATCCTGCATTGTGCTCAACGATCTTGTGAATTGCATATATTGCAAAGATTATGAGGAGTGAACCTCCCATCACAGGACCCACTATGACTGCAGCAATCCATATGAGTGATAACATTGCAGTTATTGCAATGTAAAATGGCATTGCTGCTGTGCGGGGAAATGCAGATTCCTTTATGAAGAATTTTATTGTGTGAAGAAGGTGCTGGATGATGGGTGGTCCCGGTCTCATCTGTATCCTTGCCATTATTTTTCTTTGAAGTCCAAAGAGCAGGCTTCCCACCAGAAATGCGATAAGAACGTTTAACAGGATTTTTGCCATTAATGTATTCATCTGATCACCGATTTGTAAATTTAATTATTGATTCTGTTGATTTTATGTCCATTTAGATCCCCACATCTAGTATCCAATAAATGGCTCCTTTCTTTTAGCTTCTTCCTCTTCCTTACTGCCCTTTGCCATGGCTAAAAGCCCAAAGGACAGTAGTACTGTGGGTATAAATATGAGTGAAATTGCATACACCATCCAGTCAGGTATGTTGAATATCAGGGCGTAAAGTATAGCCCCAACAGAAATTATGAACGTAAGCCAGCTTATTATCCTCAATTGGTCCATTTAATTCACCTGAATTTTTTCATGGTTTTCGAATTATTGATCCTAATACTCGATCTATTTGTTTTATAATCATTTATTATTTCTAATTTTTTTGCCTTCATCTTGGTCTTTAATCTTTATATTTGTCTTAAATCCATTTTAGAAGGGTTTGTTTATGATTAACATTATTTCAATGGCTCTGACAATTACAAGTAGTGAGCTCAAGTGTATTATAAGTAGGAATGGTGAACCTGGGGTTCTGAACATCTCTGCTTTGGTTGCAAAAAAGGGTGCAACTCCACTTTCACCTGCAACCCCAAGGAATACAAGTATTGATCCTAAAAGCATCATTGGTGTTGTTGAGGACATCTGTGCAATTTGAAGTAGGCTTATACTTCCTGTTGAAGCCAGTATTAATGCTGCACCTCCAAAAAGGGGTAATGCTGCCATCATTGCTATAAGTCCATACTGGAATGCTGCGTCCAGTACATCCACCTCTTTTACAGCTGCAACTATACCTATGTTCACGATACCTATGAGGCATATGAACAATGTGAAATCGAATATATCCCCTGTTATCATTGCTCCTGCAGTTGCAAGTCCACAGACAATTGCAAGGAACCTTCTTATCTTGAATTCTGCCCTTCCAACTCTGACTTCCCTGTCCTTGAGGGATCCGAATTCAGCCTCAACCTGGGCTTCGGTTTTGCTGATTGCAATCAGGAATGTGAATGCCAGTGCAGCTGCAAACATGAAAAGGTTGAATGGGGTCATGTAGAGTACAATATCCCCCAGTGGTATGTAACCCAGTAGGTGTGCTCCAAGTATTGATACGTCCATTTTATTTTACTCCTTTTTGAATTCTTCTCTGCCTAAAACACCAATGAGTCCTGCTTTAAATGTGACTTTTATAAATATTCCGAAGGCCGCAAGGAAGAGTGCCAGTAGCCAGTACTGTGGGAACACAAAAAACACCATGAACCCTGCAAGCCACAGGCACCATGCTACACCTGAAGCTCCTGCTATTCCTTCCCACATGCCTGATGGAACTCCTCTGACAGTCTTTGAGAGTACGTAGAATAATATTCCTGCACCTGCAACTGCTCCTCCTGTAAATCCGCTCATAAAGGCTCCCTGTGCAATCAGGATCACTGCAATGAACGCCGGGGCTGTGTCAAGGATTTCCAGGTTCATGTTCATTGGTAAAGGTACGAGTGGAACATATTTTCCCTTTTTCGTTCCATTCTTCCTCATTTCCCTGCTCATTAGAACTTCGGATATTGCAAGGATCTCTGCAAGTTCAACAACCAATCCTGGTAGTATCAGGGATTCTGCAAGGTCAGTTCCAACTGCAGCAACAACAATGAGCATTGCTATTCCCACAAGATCCGTTAGTATTAATATCTGGAGGTCATTTTTCTCGAAAGAAATTCCCAGAAGGCCTATCAAAGCCGCAAGTATACCAACTATTATTGCAGGTGTGTAGAGTGCAACCACAACTGGGGATACAACGTCAGGAACTATCAATCCTCTTCCCTCCTCATTGTGAAGTTGATTGCAACCCATGAAGCTATGGTGAATGCCATCATGAGTATGGTTGACTCAAGCACTGTGTCGAAACCACGGGTGTAGTAAAGTATCTCATCTATAAGTCCACCAGGGGAGGAATAGATAGAGGTACCGTAGTAGAGTGTTGTGCTCTTTACACCTATTGCTATGGGGGACAGGTAAGCTGTTACCTGCCCTATTTCAGGTGAGAACATTGGGTACTGGGCTTTTACAGTTCCCCTCTCCTGAAGAGGACTGCCTCCCCTGTCGTAGGGTGCCAGTGGGTTCTGGGCACTTATCTGTGACTGAGGGGTGGGTTTTGGATACAATTGATGATCGTTGAGTGAAAGTGGTATCACAAATCCTGCAAGAAGTACAATGCTGAGAATGACTGCAAAAACCCTTGGAATACTTTTCGGATTTGCAAGTGAGTTCCACATTTGTCCTAAGCTCTTCAAAGTTCTGCCCCCATTTCTTCAAGCCTTACAACAGCCCTTAAAAGAACCATGGTTATTAAAACTGTTGCTGCAACGTAGGTTAAAAGTGCAATTGTGTCGTTGTAGGTTAAAAATATCATTGAAACACCTACCGCAGGTATTTCCGTGTTGATAACTCTTACTATTGGATCCTTAACCCCGGGACCTATAACTGTAGCTATGCAGCCCAGTATTACAAGGGCACATCCTGTGTAGAACCATATGTAAATATCAAGCAACTGCCCCTTCCTCCTGGGATTTTTTTCTTCTTATATCATTTATCTTTATGATGGCCATAAGCAGGATAACAGTTGAGATTGGATCGAATATTGCAGCAACCATTGCAACATCCAGATATTTGGCAGCTGCAACCATTCCAATGAAACCGCCTTCAAGTACAGCTAACATTATAACCTTATCAATTGGTTTTGGAAGCATTATCATACCTGCAGCTCCTATTAAAGCTACTGCTGCAGATACTGTTGTTAAATTTATGAGATCTAATATTGGATACATCATCTCACCGTTTCTTTTGGGTTTTTGTTATTACACATATATACTGTTTTATTCAATAGGTAATAATTCCTATGGATTTTCAATATGAATCTCAGTACTTTTTGGTTTTAGTATAATCTCCATGAGCAAAGCATATTTTTTTGTTTAATACTCAAAGGAGTCTTTTAATTCCAGCAGATCTTCAATTGGATACAGATAACTATTACAGACTAGAATTTTTAGACAACTTCACCTTAATTTTATTCATTCGCTCCAGTATGATCTTCGTCTTTCACCCTTCCAATTGAGTACGCTATTGCATTTGAGCTTAAAGTAGAGGTTACAAAGAAGGTTATTGCCATTATGGCACCGAATGGTGTTTGAATGTAAAGGGCTATCATTGCAGACATTGCAAAGCCTATTACATTTAAGTAAAGCATTCTTTCAGATCTGTCCCTTGCAAATAGGGTTCTTAAAGCCATCAATACTACTATGATGCCCAGGATCTCCATCAACATTATTATCGTACCTTTTTAGATTTGTTTACAGGATTTGTATGATTTTTATAAAAATTTTTTTTTTAAGTGTCTTGTGTAGTAATGATTCTTATTTTTAAGTTACATGACTCAGGTTAACTTGGTGTGTCTTCCCATTTTCTCTGCGATCTTTCCAATGAGCCTTGAAGCATGTGTGTGGCTGAGTCCCTGAATTGTGATGATTGCAAGTACCATTCCAACAATGAACTCTGCTGGTGTGAGACCTACAAATGATGTTGCAGCTATTATGCATGTTGTTGTAAGGGCGCCTGTTGTACCAGCATATCCCGGGTCTGCACAGAGTCTGTTACCGAAGTATACGAGTGTTGCAGCTATTAATCCCCCTTCTGGGATTCCTATTGCGTAGCATCCAATTGCTGCCAGGAGTGTTCCTGCAGATGCATCAGGTGAACACAGTATGTTTCCCTGGAAGAATCCTCCTGCAAGGTCTCCTCCCCTTGATTGAACATCCCTTCCTATGACTTCTGCACCCTTAACACCAGGAGCTTCAGGAAGTCCCATCCATGTGTCTATGACCACGAAGTTGATCCAGGATATCACTGCTGCAATCAGAATTCCTAATATCTCGTTCAATTTGATTCCTCCACTTTGGGTCTTGGTAGAATTTTTTCAAGAAGGAATTTGGAGAAGAGTGCTGTTAACACTCCAACTATGACCCCTATGATCATTCCGTTGGTTCCTTCATAACCAAGTCCAAATATCATGGCTGTAAAGCCCAATGCAAGTACTGCCGTTGGAAAGATTACACTAATGGTCCATGATTGCCTCATAGGCCTTTCAGGAAGTAAAGGCATTCTTAAAACTAAGCCCACTATTACTGCAGAGAGTATGGCAAGTATGTAACTCATCATTGTATACACAACATTAACATGAATAATCATGATAAAAGGGTACATCAACACAATATATAAATGTTTTTACTTATCACCATGGTTAACTAGAAATATGTTTAATTGTACCAACTATTAAATTTTATTTCAAAAAAAGAATAATTAACGGGGTTAATTAATATTTCAACAGAATAAACCCACAAATAATTAAAAAAATAGGTTTCATAATAAATGTAGAAGTATGGTAAAAATGGATAAAACAAAACCCATTAAAACTCATAAAAATAGCATTTAATTTCTTATTAACCTAAAACAGACGATTAATTGGATTTATGAGAGTTAATTGAAGTTATGAAAAAGATAAGGTAAAGAGTGGGGTAAAGAAGTAAATGTCCCCTGCAAAGATCAACCCGTGGAATGTAGAAGATATTTGGATGAACAATGAAATATAACAATGGGAAAAAAATGAACAATGAACAAAAAATGGAGGATGATTAGGATCTCAATTTAAAAACTCCCCTAATAATTTTAATTGTTTCAATGTAATTTCAATGTAATATTCAACTAGGTACTGAATTCAGTGAAAATGTGAAAGTAAGAAAGTAAGAAAGTAAGAAAGTAAGAAAGTAAGAAAGTAAGAAAGTAAGAAAGTAAGAAAGTAAGAAAGTAAGAAAGTAAGAAAGTA